>JBDTJD010000155.1:0-12661 GCA_039935975.1 Caldimonas sp. | reverse complement strand
TTGCCGCGCAAGGCGACGACGCCGGGGCCGAAGTTGGTGACGTAGGCCTTCAGGATCTCCGCCGTGTCCCGCTCGGGGTCGATGGTGACGAAGACGGTCTGCAGCTTGTCGCCGTCGGCGCCCAGGAGCTTTCGGATCTGCGCCAACTCGGCCATCGTCGTCGGGCAGACGTCGGGGCACTGGGTATAGCCGAAGAAGACGACCGTCACCTTGCCCTTCCAGTCGGCGAGCGTGCGCGGGCGGCCGTCGACGTCGGGCAGATCGAGCTTGCGGGCGAACTCGGCGCCTGTGATGTCGGTGAAATGGAAGGCCGGTTTCGTGCCCTGGCCCGAGATCCGGTCGCAGCCGGCCAGGGCCATCGCCCCGGCAGCGCCGATCAGGAGACGGCGGCGGTTCGTGTTCATTGAATCATCGGACCCAGGTAGTGATCGACCAGCAGCGCGGCGAACAGCAGCGTCAGATGGACGATCGAGAAGCGGAAGGTCTTCTTCGCCAGCGCGTCGGAATAGCGGCGCCAGAGGCGAAAGGCGTAGCCGCTGAACATCGCACCGAGGACGATCGCCGCCGCCAGGTAGAGCGGCCCGCTCATGCCCTCGACGAAGGGCAGGAGCGTCGCGGCGAAGAGAACCAGGGTGTAGAGGAAGACGTGCAGGCGCGTGAACTCGGAGCCGTGGGTCACGGGCAGCATCGGCAGGCCCGCCCGGGCGTAGTCGTCGGCGCGGTAGAGGGCGAGCGCCCAGAAGTGCGGCGGCGTCCAGAGGAAGATGATGAGGCACAGGATCATCGCCTCGGCGCCGACGTCGCCACGGATCGCGGCCCAGCCGAGCACCGGCGGCATCGCCCCCGACGCGCCGCCGATGACGATGTTCTGCGGCGTGAGCGGCTTGAGCAGGACGGTGTAGACGACGGCATAGCCGATGAACGTGGCCAGGGTCAGCCACATCGTGAGCGCGTTGACCATGAACCAGAGGACGAGGCAGCCGGCGATCCCGAGCACCGCCGAGAGCGTCAGAGCCTGGCCGCTGCTCAGCTCGCCGGTCGCCGTCGCTCGCCACGAGGTGCGCGCCATGCGCGAGTCGATGCGCTGCTCGACCAGGCAGTTGAACGCCGCCGCTGCCGCCGCGACGAGCCAGATGCCCGCGATCGCGCTCGTCGCGACGCGCCAGTCGGGCAGGCCCGGCGTGGCGAGCAGCATGCCGATGAGGGCGCAGAAGACGATGAGCTGGACGACCCGCGGCTTGGTCAGCGCGTAGTACTGGCGCAACCTGGACGTCAGCGCGACGCTGCGCGGTGCGGCTGGGACGAGGGTCTGCGACATCTGCCGCGATTCTAAGAAGCCAGGCCCGGCCACGCCGCGACCGGGGCCGGTCGGCCGCGGCGATGCGCGGGCACGCTGCGCACGATGAGGGTCGTGAGGACGACGACGAGGCCGGCGGCGCCGGCCGTGTGCGCGACGGCGGCGGCGAGCGGCCAGCCGAGCAGGACGTTGCCGAGCCCGCTCGCCGCCTGCCAGCAGACGAGCGCCACGAGCGCGACCGCGAAGCGACGGCCGGCGCCGCCAGACACGTGCAGTCGCCACGCGAGCAGCAGCAGCGCGGGCAGGACGACGACGGCGCCCAGCCGATGGGCCATGTGGATCGCCGTCAGCGCCGGAAAGGGCAGGAACGCGCCGTCGCCGCTGGTGCCGAGCTGACGCTGGACGGAAAAGGCCGCCGACACGTCCATGTCGGGCCACCACGCACCCTGGCAGGTGGGAAAGTCGCGACAGGCGAGCACGGCGTAGTTGCTGCTCACCCAGCCGCCGAGCACGACCTGCATCACCGTGAGGGCGGCGACGCCGACCACTGCCGCACGCAGGCCGGACGAGAGCGGCAGCGGTCGCGGCCGATAGCGCTCGGCCTGGACGGCCAGCAGCGCGAGCAGCCCGAGCCCGCCGACGAGGTGCAGCGTCACGATCGCCGGATAGAGCCGCATCGTCACCGTGAAGGCGCCGAACGCGCCCTGCAGGCAGACCCAGAAGAGGGTCAGCCAGGCCCAGCGCGTCGCGACCCCGGGAACGCCGCGGCGCTGCGCCCGCACGGCCAGCACGACCAGGGCGATGATCAGGAGGCCGATCGCCGTCGCGCCGTAGCGATGGACCATCTCGATCCATGCCTTGGCTGGCGTGACCGCACCGGTCGGGATCGCGGCCTGCGCCGCGGTGATCGGCGCATGGGCGCCGAGCGGACTGGCATGGCCATAGCAGCCGGGCCAGTCGGGGCAGCCGAGGCCGGAATCGCTGAGGCGCGTGAAAGCGCCGAAGGCCACGAGGTCGAAGCTCAGGAAAAGCGTCATCAGGGCGAACGCGTGCAGGCGCGCGCCCGGCGCCGAGTTGCCGCGTCGTGCACGCCACCAGACGAGCGGGCCGGCGGCGAGGAGCGCGCCCGCGACGAGCACACCGACGAGGGGCGCGAGATCGAAGCCGGTCGTCGCGTTCATCGCCCCGGCTGGTCCCAGCCAGCCGATGCGCGCAGCAGCTTGTCCATGTCGCGCTTCAGACGCGTGGGGTCGGGATCGGCGGGCACGCGCATCATCCAGTCGCCGAGCGGATCGACGATGTAGAGATGGTCCTCGATCGCGTGGCCGGGCGACGGCTCGAGCCAGCCGAGCAGCGCGCGCCGGTCGGTGCGCAGCACGGTCGCCGGCGCAAAGCCGAAGCGCGCGGCAGCGGGGTCGGCAGCGATCGCCTCGAGCGTCTTTTCGCGCGGTTCGACGGCGTCGTCGACGAGCCAGACCTTGTCGACCCAATCCTTCTCGCGACCGAGTGTCTCGTGCAGCTGCCGCTGCAGCCAGAGGTTGCGTTCGCAGAGGCGGTCGCACGCACCGCCGGAGACGGCGACGATCAGCCACTGGCCACGCAGCGTGAGCGGCGAGACCGCGTGCCCTGCGGCGTCGCGCAGGGGCAGCGACGCGGGCAGCGGGTGCGGGGGCCGGATCAGCTCGCTGTAGTTCGTGCGACCTTGCGGCCGGATCACGAAGTAGGTGAGGTACGACGCCAGCACCGGTGCCACGCAGACCAGGAGCACCCCGATCATCAGCCAGCGACCGCGCTTCGTGCGGCGCTGAGCGGCCGCCTCCGCGGGCGAGGGCAGCGAGTGGACGCTGAAGCTCACCATCGCGGGTGAGTCAGTGCTTGCCGGGGCGGATGAATCGATGCCAGACATAGAGGAAGGCGATGGCGGCGGCCATGGCGAACCATTGGGCCGCGTAGCCGTAGTGCTTCTGGACGTCGATGGCCGGCGCCGGCCAGTGCCGCACCAGGCCGTCGGGCGCGGCGCCGGCGGCATCGTGCTGCAGGATCGAGAGCGGCAGCAGGTCGAGTCGCGACTCGCGTCCGAACGAAGCGATGTCGAGATTTTGCCGGATCGCACCACTGCCGGCTGCGGCGAACTCGAACAGCCGCGACGGCGACGGGGCGACCGAGCCCTCGACCGTGACCGGCGTGGTCGGCGTCTCGACCTGCGGCAGGACGGTCCGGTCGTTGAAGTCGCGCGCGACCCAGCCGCGCTGCACGAGCACCGCCCCCGAGCCGGCCAGCGCCAGCGGCGTGACGACGAAGAAGCCGACGTGGCCATCCATCTGCCGGTTGTCGAGGAAGACGGTCCGATCGGCGAGCCAGCGGCCGTGCAGGACGACGCGGCGAAAGTGCTGCGCCTCGGCGCCGGCGGGCGAACGGGCGAGCGAGCGCTCGTCGAGCGGCGGCTCGTGCGAACGAGCGTCGAGTGACGCCTGGAGCGCCGTTTTCTGGCTGGCGCGGTCGAGCTGCCAGTAGCCGAGCCGGGCGGTCAGGGCGATGGTGGCCAGCGCTGCCACCAGCACGACGATCGAATTGCGGCGCGTCCGCCGCATGGGCACGCGGCCTGCCGGCTCGAGACCTGTCACGCCACCCTCGTCGACATGTCGTCGGCGCGTTGCGGCCGATAATCGATCGTGATGGACATATTGATCGGCATCGCCTTCTCGGCCATCCTCGCGGCGCTCGCCTGGGCAGGCGTCGCCATGTTGCGGGGCGGTGGAAAGGAACAGGACGCGAGCTCGAGGAACGGCGCCATGATGCGCGCCCTGGCGATCCGGGTCGCCATCTCGGTCGTTCTCTTCGCCTGCATCGTCATTGCCTGGGCGCTCGGCTGGATCCACCCCACGGGCGTGCCGCTGTCGCGCTGAGCCCGACTGTCGCGGCCCGGGCGGCCGCGGCGGATTCCGTCAGAGCCAGTAGACGACGATGTAGAGGCCGAGCCAGACGACGTCGACGAAGTGCCAGTACCACGCGGCGCCCTCGAAGCCGAAGTGACGGTCCGGCGTGAAATCTCCTCGCATGATGCGGATCGTGATGAACAGCAGCATCAGCATGCCGACGAACACGTGAAAGCCGTGAAAGCCGGTGAGCATGAAGAAGGTCGAGCCATACGCGCCCGAGCTGAGCTTCAGGTTGAGTTCGGTGTAGGCGTGGTGATATTCGTAGGCCTGGAAGCCGAGGAAGGTGATCCCGAGCAGCACCGTGAGCCACATGAAGACGACGGCGCGGGCCCGATGGTTGGCGATCAGCGCATGGTGCGCGATCGTGACGGTGACGCCCGAGGTGAGGAGGATCGCGGTGTTGATCGTCGGAATGGGCCATGGGCCCATCGTCGTGAACGGCTCGACCGTGTCAGCCGGCGAGCCGGTGAATCCCGCCGCGACGCTCGGCCACACGGCCTTGAAGTCAGGCCACAGCAGCGCGTTGTCGAGGTTGCCCAGGTCGGGCAGCGCATGGCGGCGTGTCCAGTAGAGCGCACCGAAGAAGGCGCTGAAGAACATCACCTCCGAGAAGATGAACCAGCTCATGCTCCAGCGGAACGACACGTCGATGCGACGGCTGTAGAGGCCGCCCTCGCTCTCGCCGATCGCCTGGCGGAACCATTGCTGCAGGACGAAGATCCAGAACACGAAGCCCGCCAGCACCACCCAGGAAGCCCACTGCTCGCCGTTGATCCACTGGCTCGCGCCGAAGATCACCAGCAGCATGCCGAACGCGGCCGACGCCGGATGGCGCGAAGGCGCGGGTACGAAGTAGTAGGGCTGGCCGCCCTGCTGCGTCACTGCCGACATGAGGTTTCTCCTGCGATTCCTGGATGCGAATGAATGGGCTGCTAGGCGGCGATGCCGCTGCCGATGACCCAGCGAACGAGCGTGACCAGCACGGTGACGAAGATCGCCGCGGCGACGACGCCGGCAATCACGATGTGAAGCGGATTGAGTTCGCCGACGTCACGCTCGAGGTCGCGCGACTTGCGCACGCCGAAGAACGACCAGAACACCGCGAGCATCGTCCGCCCCAGCGAAGCCTTGCGGCGCACGGCCGTGCGCAGCGTCGCGTCGTCGTCCTTCATGAAGGCGACACCTCGGCCACGTCGGGCGTGGCACGCGCCTGCGGCTCCGCCGGAATCCTGCCGCCGACTTCGAAGAAGGTGTACGACAAGGTGATCGTGCGAACGTCCTTGGGCAGCTTCGAATCGATCACGAAGACGACCGGCCACTGCCTCGATTCGCCCGGCTTCAGCAATTGCTCGGTGAAGCAGAAGCACTCCAGCTTCTTGAAGTGCGCCATCGCCACCTGCGGGGCGTAGCTCGGAATCGCCTGCGCCGCCATCGGCCGGTTCTGGCGGTTCCTGAACTCGTACATCACCGACACGACCTGGCCCGGGTGGACGTCGATCGACGCCTGCGCCGGCTTGAAGTCCCACGGACCGCGGGCGTTGGCGTCGAACTCGACGGTGATCGTGCGCGAAAGGTCGATGGCCCCTTTCGGGGCGACCTGATCGCGTGCCGAGCCCTGCAGCTCGGCACGCGAAAGGACATTGACGCCGAGCGCCTCGCAGATCGTGCGGTAGATCGGCACGAGCGCATAGCCGAAGGCGAACATCATCGCGACGACGACGACGAGCTTGCCGACCATGCGTCGGTTGTCGACGACGAGCGCGCGGGCGCGGGTGACGGGATTCATGCGTCTCAGCCCGGCAACATCACGCTCTTGACGACGAAGCCGACGAAGAAGATCAGCGCGATCGACGCCAGGACGAGCGCCAGTCGCAGGTTGGCCTTCTTCTGTTCAGGCGTCATGTCGGCGCGGTCAGGCCGGCACGGCGGTGCTGCCCGCCGGCCCGGCGGTCGGCATCGGCGCGACGCCGATGATCTTGGTGCCCGCCGGGTTCAGAAGCGGCGGTTGCTCGAAGGTGTGGAACGGCGCCGGCGACGGCACTTCCCACTCGAGTCCCTCGGCACCTTCCCAGGGCTGCTGCGGCGCGACCTCGCCCTTTCCGCGCATCATCGGCAGGACGACGAAGAAGAAGAAATACACCTGCGACAGGCCGAAGCCGAACGCGCCGATCGACGCGACCATGTTGAAGTCCGTGAACTGCATCGGGTAGTCCGCGTAGCGACGCGGCATGCCGGCCAGCCCCAGGAAGTGCATCGGGAAGAACGTGACGTTGAAGAAGATCAACGAGGTCCAGAAGTGGATCTTGCCGCGCGACTCGATGTACATCCTGCCCGTCCATTTCGGGCCCCAGTAGTAGACGCCGCCGAACATCGCGAACAGCGACCCCGCGACGAGCACGTAGTGGAAGTGGGCGACGACGTAGTAGGTGTCGTGGACCTGGATGTCGATCGGCGCCATCGCGAGGATGAGGCCGGTGAAGCCGCCGATCGTGAAGACGAAGATGAAGCCCACCGCCCACAGCATCGGCGTCTCGAAGGTCATCGAGCCGCGCCACATCGTCGCGATCCAGTTGAACACCTTCACCCCGGTCGGGATGGCGATCAGCATCGTCGCGTACATGAAGAAGAGTTGTCCGGTGACCGGCATGCCCTGCGTGAACATGTGGTGCGCCCAGACGATGAACGAGAGGATCGCGATCGAGGCCGTCGCGTAGACCATCGAGGTGTAGCCGAACAGGCGCTTTCTCGCGAACGCCGGGATGATCGCGCTGATGATGCCGAAGGCCGGCAGGATCATGATGTAGACCTCCGGGTGTCCGAAGAACCAGAAGATGTGCTCGTACATCACCGGGTCGCCGCCGCCCGCCGGGTTGAAGAAGCTGGTGCCGAAGTGGCGGTCGGTGAGCGTCATGGTGATCGCGCCCGCGAGGACCGGCATCACGGCGATCAGCAGGTAGGCGGTGATCAGCCACGTCCAGCAAAAGAGCGGCATCTTCATCAGCGTCATGCCCGGCGCGCGCATGTTCAGGATGGTGACGATGATGTTGATCGAGCCCATGATCGAGCTCGCGCCGAGGATGTGCAGCGCGAAGATGCTCGCGTCCATCGCCGGGCCCATCTGCAGCGTCAGCGGCGCGTAGAGGGTCCAACCGGCCGCGGTCGCGCCGCCCGGCATGAAGAAGGAGCCCACCAGCATCAGGGCCGCCGGGATGAGCAGCCAGAAGCTCAGATTGTTCATGCGCGCGAACGCCATGTCGGGCGCGCCGATCTGCAGCGGCACCATCCAGTTCGCGAAGCCGACGAAGGCCGGCATGATCGCGCCGAAGACCATGATCAGGCCGTGCATCGTCGTCAGCTGATTGAAGAACTGCGGATGCATGAACTGCAGGCCGGGCTGGAACAGCTCGGCGCGGATCGCGAGCGCGAGCGTGCCACCGACCATGAACATGGTGAACGAGAACAACAGGTACATCGTGCCGATGTCCTTGTGGTTCGTCGCGTAGACCCAGCGACGCCAGCCGTGCGGCGCGCCGTGGTGCTCGTGATCGTCGTGGCCGTGGGCCTGGCCCACCGGGTGGGCGTGACCGTCGTGTCCGATGACTGCGCTCATGAAATGCTCGTCCTCTTGATCTCTTGACTCGTGTCTTGACTACTTGCGCGCGGCCGCGACTTCGCTGGGCTGCACCACTTGCCCGGTCGCGTTCGACCAGTGGTTCTTCGTGAACGAGATCACCGCGGCGATCTCGGTGTCGGAAAGCTGCTTCCACGACGGCATCGCACCGCCGTTCTGGCCGTTGAGCAAGACGTGGATCTGCTTCGTCTTGTCGGCATCGAGCACCGTCGGCGAGCCATCGAGCGCCTTGATCGCCCCGCCACCCTTGCCGTTGGCCTGGTGGCAGACCTGGCAGTTGGCGGAGTAGATCTGCTCGCCGCGGGCCTGCAGGCCGGCAAGGTCCCAGACCTTGTTCGGATCGTCGGCCTTGGCCGCCGCCTCCTTCTTCTTGCCGTCGACCCATGCCGTGTAGTCCACCGCCGAGAGCACTTTCACGTGGATCGGCATGTAGGAATGTTCCTTGCCGCAGAGCTGGGTGCACTGACCGTAATAGTCACCGACCTTCTGGGCGCGAAACCACGTGTCGCGCACGAAGCCGGGCAACGCCGTCTCCTGCACGCCGAGCGACGGCACGAAGAAGGCGTGAATCACGTCGTTCGCAGTGGTGATGATGCGCACCTTGCGGTCGACCGGCACGACGAGCGGGTTGTCGACCTTCAGGAGATAGTTGTCGCCCTGAGGCTTGCCGCTGTCGGACATCTCGCGCTGGGTGGGATCGATCGTCGACACGAAGCCGATGCCCTCGCCCTCGCCCTTCAGGTAGTCGTAGCCCCACTTCCACTGAATTCCCGTGGCCTTGATGGTGAGGTCGGCCGCGCTTGTGTCCTTCATGGCGACGACCGTCTTCGTCGCGGGCAAGGCCATGCCGATGACGATGACGAAAGGCACGACCGTCCAGGCGATCTCGACCATCGTGCTTTCGTGGAAATTGGCGGCGCGCGCGCCTTTCGACTTGCGGTGCTTGAAGATCGAATAGAACATGACGCCGAACACGGCCAGGAAGATCACCGTGCACACGATCAGCATGTAGTTGTGAAGCCACTGCTGATCGAGGGCGATCTGCGTTCCAGGAGGCTGCAGGTCGATCTGGTTGACGGCCGGGCCGCCTTTCAGATCGCCGACGGCCAGCGCAGGCAGCGTGGCCAGCGCCATGAGCAGGCCGCCGGTCAGGCGCGAAAGGGCTTTCGTCGTCATCGTCGTCATCGCCACGTCAAGTCGTTGTTGGTGAGTTCGCCGGCATCGCCGCCACGGTGTCGGCGCCACGCCGGACCGCGCCGCAGCGTCCGAGCGCCGTGCGCAGCTCGTCGGCGAAGGCCCGGCGTTGTTCGGGGCGCACGAAGCGCCCGATCGCGATCCGCTGGCCCTGGCCGGACACCTCGATCAGCGAGCGATCGCCGTGCTCGGGCTCGATGCGCACCCAGCCCGGCGCGAACGCGGCCTGGTCGGTGCGCATGCCGATCGAGCATTCGATCGTCAGCCGGCCCGGCTCGAGCGTGAGGCTCTCGCGATCGGCTGCGTGGCGGGCGTAGATGAAGAGCGCGATGCCGACGGCGACGATCTCGATCCCGGCGAAGGGCAGCACGAGGGTCGCGCCGCGCCACCAGCAGGCGCCTGCGATGGCCAGCGACCACGCGCACAGCGAAAGGTAGAACGCGATGACCTGCGTCGGCGACATCGAGCAGTTGCGGCGAAGGAGCCAGTGCACCGAACTGTCGCCTGCATCGGCGCGACCGAAGCGCAGCGACGCCGGAGGCGGCGGAAGTCCGCCGAAGGCCTGGACACTGAGAGCTGACATCTGGCTGCTGCCGTCGCCTGGGATCTGTCGCGGTCTGCCGCGGGGAAAGTCACGGCCGGGTCGGGCCGCATCTCCATCGAAGTCCGAAGCGACTCGAAGGAGCCCAAGATTTTAGCGCACCGCTTCAGCGCGCCGGTCGCGGTCGCCGCACCATCGCGCGCATTTCGTCGAGCGAGACCGACACCGGACCCTCGCCCCCGAGGCGGGGCGCCGGCTTGAAGCCGTGACCGTAGGCGACCTCGACGCTGAGGCCGATGCTGCCGTCCGCGTCCGCGCGCTCGGCCAGGGCGTCGACCAGGCGACCGCGCCAGCGCGGCGTCCTGAGCCCGCGGAACCGGTCGGGCGCGGTGTTGCCGCCGAGGCGGCGCAGCTCGGCGAGGAGCGCTTCGGCGCTCTTCCAGCGCAAGGTGAGCGTCTCCTGGTCGAGGACCGGATCGGCGAACCCGGCGCCCACCAGCATGTCGCCTAGATCATGCATGTCGATGAAGTTCGGCGTCGGTGCGGGCCAGCCGAGCGACACGTAGAGGGCTCGCAGCTCGCGCAGCGTGTCGGGGCCGAGGCATGAGAACGCAACGACGCCTTCGACGTCGAGCACCGCATGCCAGCGGGCCATCAGGGCGGGCGGATCGACCACGAACGGCAGGACCATGTTGGCCCAGACGAGCTGGCTGCGGCCGATCGCCGCAGGGCCGGCGGTATCGGGCAGGACCGTCGCCGCCGTCGTCCCGCCGATCGACCACCACGGCCTCTTCTCGCCCGCTCGCCGGCGCTCGGTCCAGATGCCGTCGGGCTCGACCGCGATCCGCTCGGCGCGCGGATAGCGCTCGCGCAGCAGCGCATCGCCCCCGCCCGGCCCGGCCCACCACTCGACGATGCGCCCGGGCTCGGCGCGCAACGGAACGAGCCGCTCGATCAACCGGCGCGCGATCTCGCCGTGGAGCCACGGCGCCGACGGATGCCGCGCAAGGCGGGCAATAGCCGCCCGCGCCGCGACGTCGTCGAGGCCGCGTGCCTGGGGGACAACGGCGGACGCCATGCCGGGCAGTATATTGAGGCGATGCTTGCGACACGGCCTTGAGGCGATGCTTGCGACACCGCCGCCGGTCTCGCCGGTCGACCCTCCGGCCGGGCTCGCAGCCCGCCTGCCGAGCCTGTGCGCGGTATGCCGCAGCTGGGGCCGGCGCGCCGTCTGCGCGAACTGCCGCGCGTGCTTCGCCCCGCCCGTGCCGCGCTGCTCCCGCTGCGCCCTGCAGGTCCCGGCCGGCGTGGCCGTCTGCGGGTCGTGCCTCGCACACCCTCCTGCCTTCGACGCCGCGCTGGCGTGCTTCGACTACCGGCCGCCCTGGGACCGGCTGATCACCGCCTTCAAGTTCCACGGGGCGCTCGAGCTGACGCCGTTCTTTGCGCAGACGCTGGCGGCCGAGGCGTCGCGACAGAGCGAACCCCGGCCCGCGCTCATCTTGCCGGCGCCGCTCGCGAGCCGGCGCCTGCGCGAGCGCGGCTACAACCAGGCGTGGGAGCTGGCTCGGCGCGTGGCACGCATCGCCGACGTCGCCACCGACGCGACGCTCCTGCTTCGCGTGCGCGAGACCGCACACCAGCTCGATCTGCCGCCGGCCTCGCGCGCCGGCAACGTGCGCGGCGCCTTCGCCGTCGAGCCGCGCCGTCGCGCCGAGCTGGCCGGCCTGCGCATCGCAGTGGTCGACGACGTCATGACCACGGGCAGCACCGGCGCCGAGATGGCAGCCGTGCTGAAGCAGGCCGGCGCCGCCCACGTCGAGATCTGGGCGCTGGCGCGCACGCCGCGACCGGGCGACGCCTGAGCGACGAACGTCTTCGGCCGCCATGTTCAACATTGTTCTCGTGGCGCCCGAGATCCCGCCCAACACGGGCAACGTCATCCGGCTGGCGGCGAACACCGGCTGTCGCCTGCATCTGATCGAGCCGCTCGGGTTCGCGATGACCGACCCGCTCCTGCGCCGCGCGGGGCTGGACTATCACGAGTACGTCGACGTGCGACGCCACGCGTCCTGGACCGCGTTCCTGGACGTGGAGAGGCCGCCGGCCGCGCATCTGCACGCGTTCACGGCCCAGGCGCGCCGTCGGTTCGGTGACGCGCGCTTCGGCGCCGGCGACTGGCTCGTCTTCGGGGGCGAGGCCTCGGGCTTGCCGGCGGCGCTGCTTGCGTCACTCGACGATGAACAGAAACTGTGCCTGCCGATGGTGGCCGGCCAGCGCAGCCTCAACCTGTCGAACTCGGTCGCTGTCGCCGTCTTCGAGGCGTGGCGCCAGAACGGCTACGCCGGCGCAGGGGCGACCCCGACTCGCCCGGCCTAGAGCGATTCGGAGCGCGCTTCGCGGCGCATCAGCTGGGCGAGCGCCTGGGCCGGTGCGAGCCGACCCTCGAGCACCTCGACCACCGCAGCGACGATCGGCATCTCGACCCCGAGGGCGCCGGCACGGCGCAGCACCATCGGCGCGCTGCGCACGCCCTCGGCGACGTGGCCGAGCGAGGCGACGACGTCGCCGAGCGGGCGGCCGCGCGCGAGCTCGAGGCCGACGCTGCGATTGCGCGACAGATCGCCGGTCGTCGTGAGGACGAGGTCGCCGAGGCCCGACAGGCCCATGAAGGTCGGGGCTTCGGCGCCGAGGGCGGCGCCCAGGCGCGTCATCTCAGCGAGCCCGCGCGTGACCAGCGCGGCGCGCGCATTGAGGCCGAGCGCCATGCCGTCGGCGATGCCGGTGGCGATCGCGAGAACGTTCTTGACCGCACCGCCGACCTCGACGCCGATCGGATCGGCCGAGGTGTAGATGCGCAGGGCGCCGGCGTGGAACGCGGCGACCGCGGCGGCGCGGACGCGCTCGTCGGCGCTTGCCGCGACCAGCGCCGTCGGCTGGCCGCGCGCGACCTCGATCGCGAAGCTGGGCCCGGAGAGCACGCCGACGCGCGCATGCGGGCGGACGAGGCGCGCGATCTCATGGCCGAGGAAGGCGGTCTCGTCCTGCAAGCCCTTGCA
>JBDTJD010000154.1:0-5113 GCA_039935975.1 Caldimonas sp. | reverse complement strand
CCTGCGTCATCCCACGATGCTCAGCGCCAGCGGACGCTAGCAAGGTGGCGCGGACGGTGCCGATCGCTCCGGCCGCCGCCCTTGCGGTCGCCACCGATCCGGCCGAGCGACTCGCCCGGCTGATGCGCCCCGGGGCGCTGTCCCTGGCGGCGTTGCCGCCGCTCTCGCTTTACGTGCACCTGCCGTGGTGCCTGCGCAAGTGCCCCTACTGCGACTTCAACTCGCACGCATTGCGCGCGGGCGACGATGGCCCGCCCGAAGTCCGCTACGTGGATGCACTCGTCCTCGACCTCGAAGCAGCGCTTCCGTTCGTCTGGGGCCGGCGCGTGCACACCGTCTTCATCGGCGGCGGCACGCCGAGCCTGTTCGCGCCGGCTTCCATCGAGCGCCTGATCGCCGCGATCCGTGCCCGGCTTCCGCTCGAGCCGGGCTGCGAGATCACGCTCGAGGCCAACCCCGGAACCTTCGAGCGCGAGCGCTTCCACGGCTACGCGGCGGCCGGCGTCACGCGCCTGTCGATCGGCGTGCAGAGCTTCGACGACGCCAAGCTGGCGGCCCTGGGTCGCGTCCACGACGCCGCTCAGGCGCGGGCGGCCGTCGCCGAGGCGAAGGAAGCCTTCGCGACCTTCAACCTCGACCTCATGTACGCGCTGCCGGGCCAGACGCTCGACCAGTGCGAGCGCGATGTCGACACGGCGCTCTCCTTCGCGCCGCCGCACCTGTCGATCTACCACCTGACGATCGAGCCCAACACCTACTTCGCGCGCTTCCCGCCTCCGCCGGTCGACGACGACGTCGCGGCTTCGATGCTCGACCGCATCGTTGCGCGCGCTGACCGCGCCGGCCTCGAGCGCTACGAGGTCTCGGCGTTCGCGCGCGCCGGCCATCGCGCGCGCCACAACCTCAACTACTGGGAGTTCGGCGACTACCTCGGCATCGGCGCGGGCGCTCACGGCAAGCTCAGCTTCCCGCATCGCGTCGTGCGTCAGGTGCGGCTGCGCGACCCCGCTGCCTACATGACCGGCGCCGAGTCGAGCGGCGCGCTCGCGAGCGAGACCGAGGTCGCGCGCGCCGACCTTGCGTTCGAGTTCATGCTCAACGCCACGCGCCTGAAGGAAGGCTTCGAGATGGCGACCTTTCGGGAGCGCACCGGTCTGCCGATGTCTGCGATCGAATCCGCCCTCGGCGAAGCCGAGCGACGGGGCCTGATCCGGCGCGATCTGCAGCGCATCGAGCCGACCGCGCTCGGCTTCGACTTCCTGAACGATCTCCAACAGCTCTTCCTTCCTGCGACGCCCTGAGTCGAGCGCCGGGTTCGGGCGTTGTGCCCGCACGCCAAGGCCGTGCATTCGACGCATTTGCGAGCGTTCCGGGCACTATTCGCGAGCTTCAGGGCGAGACCCCGCTGCTAGACTGGTCCGAAGCTCCTCGACGCCTCAGTGCCCCTCAAGCTCGACCCCACGTCGGACACCTCCGCAGCGCTCAGCCTCGGCGGCGCCCTCCAGTTGCTGCAGCAGTCGGGGCACGTCCTGCCGGACCCGGCGCAGTCGCGCGCGGCATGGCTTCAGGCGGTGATCGACGGCCTGTGCGAGCTCTCCAGCCGCGATCCGCTCACGGGCCTGGCCAACCGGCGCCAGTTCGAGCTCACGCTGGCCAGCGAGGTCGACCGTGTCGCCCGGGCCGGTGAGCCCGCGCTGGTGCTGATGATCGACATCGACCACTTCAAGCGCGTCAACGACGCGCACGGCCATCAGGCCGGTGACGGCGTGCTGAAGGCGGTTGCGCTCGCCTTGCGCGACTGCATCCGGCCGATGGACACGGTGGCGCGTTTCGGCGGCGAAGAGTTCGCGATGATCCTGCCGAACTGCCCGCCGTCGTTCGGGATGATGGTGGCCGAGCGCATCCGCACGCACGTCAATTCGCGCGTCATCGGCATCGCGCCCGGGCAGAGCGTGTCGGTGAGCGTGTCGATCGGCGGCGCCTTCGCGCCCCAATGGGTGCGCTCGTCGTCGCTGCTCTGGGTCGAGCGCGCCGACCAGCAGCTCTATCGCGCCAAGTCGGAAGGTCGCAACCGCGCCTGCCTCGAGCAGCCGATGGTCTCGCACGTGAGTGCCGAAGAAAAGGGCCTGCTCTTCGGCACCTCGCAGTTCCAGGAGTTCGAATGACGACGCGGGCCAGCATCCTCGCGGTGACGAGCGGCAAGGGCGGAGTCGGCAAGACCTTCTTCTCCGCCAACCTCGCGGCCGCGCTCGCGCGCCGGGGCGAAAAAGTGCTCGTGCTCGACGCCGACCTGGGCCTCGCCAATCTCGACGTCGTCCTCAACCTGCTGCCCAAGATCACGCTGCACGACGTGTTCACGGGCACGGCGACGCTCGAGGACGCGATCCTGGCGGCGCCGGGCGGCTTCTCGGTGCTGCTCGCCGGCTCGGGGCTGGTCGAGTACTCGCGCCTCACTGCGCACGTGCGCGAGCAGCTGGTCCAGATCATCGAGACCGTCGCGCCGCGCTTCGACCGCATCCTGATCGACACCGGCGCCGGCATCTCCGACGTCGTGCTGCACGCGATCTCCCTCGCCGACGACGTGCTCGTCATCGCCACGCCCGAGCCGACCTCGATGACCGACGCCTACGCGACGATCAAGCTGCTCGCGACCCAGCAGGAGCGCCGCGTGATCCGGCTGGTCGTCAACCAGGTCAGCGTGATCGGCGAAGGGCGCACGATCAGGAAGCAGCTTCAGCTCGTCGTCGACCGTTTCGTCGTGCCGCACCTGGACAACGGCAGGGGTGCCGCCGTGCCGCTCGAGTTCTTCGGCGAGATCCCGACCGACCCGGCGGTGCGCGACGCGGTCAAGCGCCGTGCCCTGCTGCTCGAGACCACGCCCGGCTCGCCGGCGGCCTCGGCAGTGATCGCGATCGCGACGCGCATGGCCGGCGAGACCGCGCTGGCCGCAGCGGCCGTCAAGGCGCCGGCCGCTTTGCGCCCGGCCTGAGCAGGACCAGCAGCGCACCGTGGCCGCCGTCGGCGGGTCGCGCGTGCGTGAAGGCGAGGACCGCGTCGCGCTGGACGAGCCACGACTTCACCTTGGCCTTGAGCACCGGCTCACGTCCGGGCGAACCGAGACCCTTGCCGTGGACGATGCGCACGCAGCGCAATCCGTCGCGCTCGGCCTCGCGCAGGAACGCGTCGAGACGCTCGCGAGCCTGGTCGCGGCGCAGCCCGTGCAGGTCGATGTCAGCCTGCATCACCCAGACGCCGCGGCGCAGCTTTCGCACGACATCCGTGCCGATGCCATTGCGCCGATAGGAAAGCGCGTCGTCGGTGTCGAGCAGCGATTCGGCGTTGAACTCGTCCGAGATGGATTCCGACAGCGCTGCCGCCTCGTCGAGCTCGCGCTGGCGCGCCAGCGGCTCGGGTCTCGGCCGGGCCGGCGGCGCGGGGGCGACCTTGCGCAAGGCGCTCACGGCCCCGACGCTGATCGCGAAAAGGTCGCGCTCCGGGTGTCGGGCCGCATCCAGCCCGAGCAGCTGCGCGCGCTCGGCAGCGAGCGCGGCGTCGGCGATGCGGCGTCGCTCCTGCATCGCGGTGCGGATCCGTGAGAGCTCGGCAAGCGAACCGGCCTTGGCCGATCGGCCCGCGCTCACAGCAGGCCTCGCTCGGCGAACGACACCACCGCCGCGCCGTGGCCGACGACGAGATGGTCGAGGACGCGCACATCGACGAGGGCGAGGGCGCTCTTCAGGGTCTGGGTGAGGAACTCGTCGGCGCGCGAGGGCTCGGCGAGGCCCGAAGGATGGTTGTGGGCGAGGATCACGGCCGCGGCGCCGAGCTCGAGCGCACGCTTGACGACTTCGCGCGGATACACGCTCGTCTGCGTCAGCGTGCCGCGAAACATTTCCTCGAGCCGGACGAGGCGGTTCTGCGCGTCGAGAAAGAGCACCGCGAAGACCTCGTGCTCGCGCCCGCCGAGCTGAAGGTGCAGATACTCCTTGACCTTGGCGGGTGCGTCGAACACCGGCCTCGCCGTGAGCTCGCTGGCGACCGAGCGGCGCGCGAGCTCCAGTACGGCAGCGACTTCGGCGCGCTTGGCGGGACCGAGCCCCTTGATGCGCTTCAGCTGCTCGGGCTCGGCGCGCAACAGGCCGGCCAGGCCGCCGAAGGTATCGAGCAGCTGCTCGGCGAGCTGGAGCACGCTCTTGCCCTTCAGGCCCGTGCGCAGGAGAAGCGCGATCAGCTCGGCGTCGGCGAGCGCCTGCGGGCCGAGGGCGAGCAGCCGTTCGCGCGGTCGCGCCGAGGCGGGAATGTCCTTCAACATGGCGGGTCGGGGTCGCGAACGGGAGGCAACGATGGCCCGGCTCGTAAAATGCGCCCTCAGTCTATTCCCTCGAAAGGCACTCGCTTGAATCGCGTCGAGCCCGGTTCGTTCCTGACCCTGCACTATCGCCTGCGCGGCGACGACGGCGCGGCCTTCGTCGACACCTTCGCGACCCAGCCCGCGACGCTGTCGCTCGGCACGGGCGAGCTCGCGCCGGCGATGGAAGCGTGCCTGATCGGCATGGAAGCTGGCAGCGAAGGCTCTTTCGCGCTCGCGGCGGGCGAGGCTTTCGGCCAGCCCGATCCCGGCTTGCTCCAACGCGTGAGCCGGGCCCTGCTCGCCGAGGAAGGCGACGCCGACGACGACTACCGTGTCGGCGACGTCGTCCGCTTCCCCGCGCCCGAGGGCGGCACCATCGCCGGCGTGGTCCGCAGCGTCGACGACGACTCGCTCCTCTTCGACTTCAACCACCCGCTCGCCGGGCGTCGGCTCACCTTCGACGTCAAGCTCGTCGGCGTCCTCCCGTCATGAGCCTCGACGAAGTCGTTCTCGCCGAGCCCCGCGGCTTTTGCGCCGGCGTGGACCGTGCGATCGAGATCGTCGAGCGCGCGTTGCAGAAGTTCGGCGCGCCGATCTATGTCCGCCACGAGATCGTCCACAACACCTTCGTCGTGGACGACCTGAAGCGAAAGGGTGCGATCTTCATCGAGGATCTCGACGACGTGCCGGCCGGCGCCACGCTCGTCTTCAGCGCCCATGGCGTGTCGCAGGCGATCCGCCAGGAGGCCGCGGCGCGTGGCT
>JBDTJD010000153.1:0-16731 GCA_039935975.1 Caldimonas sp. | reverse complement strand
GTCGAGATGTGCAACAACAACGGCCACTGCCGCAAGTTCGATGCCGGCACGATGTGCCCGAGCTTTCGTGTCACGCGCGACGAGCAGCACGTCACGCGCGGCCGTGCCAACACCTTGCGCCTGGCTCTCTCGGGCCAGCTGCCCGGCGGCAGCGACGACGACCCGCTGGCGAGCGATGCCGTTGCCGCCGCGCTCGACCTGTGCGTCGGCTGCAAGGGCTGCAAGCGCGACTGCCCGACCGGTGTCGACATGGCGCGCATGAAGATCGAGGCGACCGCTCGCCGCAAGCTGCGCACCGGCCATTCGATTGCGGACCGGCTGATCGCCTCCCTGCCGGAGCTCGCGCCGTGGCTCGCGCACGTGCCGGCGCTCGCCAACCTGCGCAACCGCTCGCCGCTCCTGGCTCGCCTCGGCGAGCGCTGGCTCGGGCTGTCGGCGGCGCGCTCGCTGCCGCGCTGGCGCAGCGACAGCTTCGCGCGCATCGCGCCCTCGCTCGGTCTCGTCGACGCGAACGCCGCGCTGGCGGCGCCGAAGGCGGCGGTGCTCTTCGTCGACACCTTCAACGGCGCGTTCGAGTCCGAGAACGCAGTCGCCGCGGTGCGTGTGCTGCAGGCCGCCGGCTACGCCGTCCATGTCGCGCGACGACACGGGCGCGCTCTGTGCTGCGGCCGCACCTATCTCGCCGCCGGCATGCCCGAGCGCGCCCGGGCCAAGGCGCGCAAACTGCTTGACGCGCTGCTGCCGTTCGCAGCGCGCGGCATCGCGATCGTCGGCCTCGAGCCCTCGTGCCTGCTGACGATGCGCGACGAGATGCTCGTCATGGGGCTCGGCGCCGACGCCCAGACGCTTGCCGCGCAGGCGCTGCTGTTCGAGGAGTTCGTCATGCGCGAGGTTCGCGCCGGCCGCTTCGCGCTTGACCTGAAGCCGGTGCAGGCCGAGCTGCTGGTGCACGGACACTGCCACCAGAAGGCATTCGGCGCGATGTCGCCGGTGCTCGAGGCGCTGCGCCTGATCCCGGGCGCGCAGCCCAGGACGATCGAGAGCTCGTGCTGCGGCATGGCCGGCAGCTTCGGCTACGAGGCCGCCCACCACGAGATCTCGATGCAGATGGCCGAGCTCACCCTGCTGCCCGCCGTGCGCAGCGCGCCCGACGCCTGCATCGTCGCCGACGGCACCAGCTGTCGCCACCAGATCGCCGACGGCAGCGGCCGCGAGGCGCGACACGTCGCCCGCGTCCTGGCCGACCACCTGGCCTGAGGGATAGCCCCGGGGGGACTGTCCCGTAGTTTGTCGTCGGAACGACAACTCGGCGTCAAATTGTTCCTAGAGTCGCACCTTCCGATGGCGCGCGCATTGCGCGCGCCGCCAGTTCCCGAAAGGCGACGTGCAAGAGACCTTTCCCGGCTTGCTGCTCGAGCATGCAGCTCGGCGGCCCCAGACGCCGGCCCTGCGCGAGAAGGAGTTCGGCATCTGGCAGACGCTGAGCTGGCGCGAGCTCGAGGCGATGGTGCGCGCCCTCGCAGCGGGTCTCGACGAAGCCGGCCTGCGGCCGGGCCAGCACCTCGTGGTGATCGGCGAGAACCGGCCACGTCTGTCCGCCGCCATGCTGGCGGCGCAGTGCCTCGGCGCGGTGCCGGTGCCGCTCTACCAGGATGCGACCGCCGGCGAACTCGCCTTTCCGCTGCTCCATGCCGAGGTCGCCTTCGCGATCGTCGAAGACCAGGAGCAGGTCGACAAGCTGATCGAGGTCCGCGACCGCTGTCCGTTGCTCACGCACTTCTGGTTCGATGACGGCCGCGGCCTGCGCAACTACGACGAGCCCGGCCTCGGCTCGCTCGACTCGCTGGTCGAGCGAGGCCGCCAGTTGGCAGCCGGGAACCCCGGCTTCCTCGAAGCGGCGATCGCGAAGGTCTCTCCCGAGGACGTGGCGGCGATGTTCTTCACCTCGGGCACGACCGGCAACGCCAAGGGCGTCGTCCACACCCACCACTCGCTGATCGACCGCGCCCGCGCCGGCGCCGTCTTCGACAAGCTCACCGCCGACGAAGAAGTGCTGGCCTACCTGCCGCCCGCCTGGATCGGCCAGAACATCTTCTCTTACGCGCAGTGGCTCGTGTGCGGCTATGTCGTCAACTGCCCGGAGTCGGCGGAGACGGTCACGATCGACCTCAAGGAGATCGGCCCGACCTACTACTTCGCGCCGCCGCGGGTCTTCGAAGGTCTGCTCACCAGCGTGATGATCCGGATGGAAGACGCCAGCGCCAGCAAGCGCTGGCTGTTCGACCACGCCATGATGCTGGCCCGCCGCGTCGGCCCGGGCCTGATGGACGGCCAGCCCGTGTCCGCCGCCGACCGCCTGCTCTACGCCCTGGGCAACGCGCTGATCTACGCGCCGCTTCGCAACACGCTGGGCTTCTCGCGGGTGCGCATCGCCTACACCGCGGGCGAGGCGATCGGCCCGGATCTCTTCACTTTCTACCGCTCGATCGGCATCAACCTGAAGCAGCTCTACGGCTCGACCGAGACCGCCGTCTTCGTCTGCCTGCAGCCCGACCACGAGGCGCGATCCGACACTGTCGGTGTGCCGATCGAGGGCGTCGAGATCCGCGTCAGCGATGCCGGCGAGATCCTGGTGCGCTCGCCCGGGCTGCTGAAGGGCTACTACAAGGACGAGGCCGCCACCCGCGAGGTGCTCACCGACGACGGCTGGTATCACACCGGCGACGCCGGCTTCGTCGATGCGGCCGGACACGTCAAGATCATCGATCGCGCCAAGGACGTCGGCCGGATCGTCGGCGGCACGAGCGACGGCGACCTTTTCGCGCCGAAGTACGTCGAGAACAAGCTGAAGTTCTTTCCCTTCATCAAGGAGGCGGTCGCCTTCGGCAATGGGCGCGACAAGGTCTGCGCCTTCGTCAACATCGACCTCGAAGCGGTCGGCAACTGGGCCGAGAAGCGCAACCTGCCCTACGGCGGCTATGCCGAGCTGGCCCAGAAGCCCGAGGTCTACGCGCTCGTCAAGGAGTGCGTGCAGAAAGTCAACGCCGACCTCGCCGCCGATGCCAAGCTGGCCGGCAGCCAGATCACCCGTTTCCTCATCCTGCACAAGGAGCTCGACGCCGACGATGGCGAGCTGACCCGCACGCGCAAGGTCCGGCGCGGCTTCATCGCCGAGCGCTATGCGGTGCTGGTCGACGCGCTCTACTCGGGCAAGAGCGAGCAGTTCGTCGAGACCGCCGTGAAGTTCGAGGACGGGCGCACCGGCAAGGTCGCGGCCACGCTGCAGATCATGGACGCGACGATCTACCCCGCCGTGGGCCGCGCCGCATGACGACCATGCTCGATGTGCCCTTGCCGGGGCGCCGCATCGGCGAGGTGATCCTCGACGTGAAGGACATCGGCCTGCGCTTCGGCGGCGTGACGGCGATCTCGAGCGTCAGCTTCGACGTCCGCGAGCACGAGATCCGCGCCATCATCGGCCCGAACGGCGCCGGCAAGAGCTCGATGCTGAACTGCATCAACGGCGTCTACCAGCCGCAGGAAGGGTCGATCGCTCTGCGCGGCCGGACCTTTCGCCACATGAATCCGCGCCAGGTCGCGGCTTCGGGCGTCGCCCGCACGTTCCAGAACCTCGCGCTCTTCAAGGGCATGAGCGTGCTCGACAACATCATGACCGGCCGCAATCTCAAGATGCGGACCAACCTGCTGCAGCAGGCCCTGCGCTGGGGCGCCGCGGCGCGCGAGGAGACCGCGCAGCGCAAGGTCGTCGAGGGGATCATCGATTTCCTGGAGATCCAGGCCCACCGCAAGACGCCGGTCGGTACCCTGCCCTACGGCTTGCAGAAGCGCGTCGACCTCGGCCGTGCGCTGGCGATGGAGCCGACCCTGTTGCTGCTCGACGAGCCGATGGCCGGCATGAACGTGGAGGAGAAGCAGGACATGTGCCGCTTCATCCTCGACATCAACGACGAGTTCGGCACCACCATCGTCCTCATCGAGCACGACATGGGCGTGGTCATGGACATCTGCGACCGCGTCGTCGTGCTCGACTACGGCAAGAAGATCGGCGACGGCACGCCGGCCGAGGTGCGCGCCAACCCCGACGTGATCAGCGCCTATCTCGGCACGAGCCACTGACATGGGCTTTTTCCTCGAAACCTTGCTCGGCGGCCTGATGGCCGGCATGCTCTATTCGCTGATCGCGCTCGGTTTCGTGCTGATCTTCAAGGCCAGCGGCGTCTTCAATTTCGCCCAGGGGGCGATGGTGCTGTTCGCGGCGCTCGCGATGGCGCGCTTTGCCGAATGGATCCCGGAGTGGACCGGCCTGGAGAGCCTCTTCGTCGCGAACGTGCTCGCCTTCATCGTTGCCGGCGCCATCATGTGCGGCATCGCCTGGCTGGTGGAGCGGCTGGTGCTGCGCCATCTCGTCAACCAGGACGGCGCGACCCTGCTGATGGCAACCATCGGCATCACCTACTTCCTCGAGGGCCTGGGCCAGGAGGCGTTCGGCAGCAACGTCTACAACCTCGACATCGGCATGCCGAAGGAGCCGATCTTCGTCTTCGAGAAGATCTTCCCGGGCGGCGTGCTGATCAACAAGGAAGACCTCTACGCGGCCATCGTCGCCGCCGTGCTGGTCACGTTGCTGAGCCTGTTCTTCCAGAAGACCGGGACCGGCCGCGCCCTGCGCGCCGTCGCCGACGATCACCAGGCCGCCCAGTCGGTCGGCATCGGCCTCGGCCGCATCTGGGTCATCGTCTGGTGTGTGGCCGGCATCGTCGCGCTGGTGGCCGGCATGATCTGGGGCAGCAAGCTGAGCGTGCAGTTCTCGCTGGCCACTCTCGCCCTGCGCGCGCTGCCGGTGGTGATTCTTGGCGGCCTGACGTCGGTGCCGGGCGCGATCGTCGGCGGGCTGATCATCGGCGTCGGCGAGAAGCTCTCCGAGGTCTACATCGGCCCGCTCGTCGGCGGCGGCATCGAGATCTGGTTCGCCTACGTGCTGGCGCTGTTGTTCCTGCTGGTTCGGCCGCAAGGGCTGTTCGGCGAGAAGATCATCGACCGCGTATGAACATGGAGCCCAGCCCATGATCTACCGCGAGAACGGCCAGTTCAAGACCAGCTACCGCGCCGACCAGCAGATCTTTCCGGTGCTGCAGGACCGGATCGCGATCTGGCTGTTGCTGGCCATCGCCTTCGTGGCAGTGCCGCTGCTGGCCAGCGACTACCTGTTGCGCGCCATCATGATCCCGTTCGTGATCATGGCGCTCGCGGCGGTGGGCGTGAACATCCTGATCGGCTATTGCGGCCAGATCTCGCTCGGCTCGGGCGCCTTCATGGCCGTCGGCGCCTATGGCGCCTACAACTTCCTGGTCCGGGTGCCGGGCATGCCGCTCATCGTGGCTCTGCTGCTGGGCGGGGCCTGCGCGATGGCGTTCGGCGTGCTCTTCGGCCTGCCGAGCCTGCGCGTGAAGGGCTTGTACCTGGCGGTCGCCACATTGGCTGCACAGTTCTTCGCCGACTGGATGTTCCTGCGCATCAAGTGGTTCACGCTCGACACGCCTTCGGGCTCCGTCGCGGTCTCGAACCTGCAGTTCTTCGGCATCCCGATCGAAAGCGATCCGAGCAAGTACCTGTTCTGCCTCGCCCTGCTCGCCCTCTTCGCGCTGGCGGCCAAGAACCTGGTGCGCGGCGCCATCGGCCGCGAGTGGATGGCGATCCGCGACATGGACGTGGCCGCCGCCGTGATCGGCATCCGCCCGATGTACGCCAAGCTCACCGCCTTCGCCGTCAGCTCCTTCATCATCGGCGTGGCCGGCGCGCTCTGGGGCTTCTTCTATCTGGGCAGCTGGGAGCCGGCCGCGTTCTCGGTCGACATGTCGTTCCGGCTTCTCTTCGTGGTGATCATCGGCGGCCTCGGCTCGATCATGGGCAGCTTCTTCGGCGCCGCCTTCATCGTGGTTTTGCCGATTGCGCTGGCGCTCTTCCTGCCGAAGATTGCCTCACTGATGCATCTCTCGATCGGCACGCCCACCATCACCCACGCCGAGCTGATGATCTTCGGCGCCCTGATCGTCTGGTTCCTGATCGTCGAGCCGCACGGCCTGGCCCGGCTCTGGTCGACGATGCGCCTCAAGCTTCGGCTCTGGCCCTTCCCGCACTGACCTTCCTTTCGAGGTTCCATCCCGCGTTCCACCGTTCAGACAGGAGACAACGATGACTTTCAAGAAGTTGCTGATCACGGCTGCCGCTCTCGGCGCGGTCGCGCTCGCACCTGCCGCCGCGCAGGCCCAGGCCAAGGAGCAGTTCATTCCGCTGCTCACCTACCGCACCGGCGCCTACGCGCCCAACGGCGTGCCGATCGCCAACGGCACGGTCGACTACTACAAGCTCGTCAATGCCAAGGGCGGCATCAACGGCGTCAAGATCCTCTGGGAGGAATGCGAGACGGGGTACGCGACCGACAAGAGCGTCGAGTGCTACGAGCGCCTGAAGACGAAGAACGGCGGCGCCGTCGTGGTGCAGCCCTGGTCGACCGGCGCCACCTTCGCGATCACCGAGAAGGCGGGCGCCGACAAGATTCCCATCGTCACCCTCGGCTACGGTCGCAGCGAGAGCGCCGACGGCACCATCTTCAAGTGGAACTTCCCGATCGCCGGCAACTACTGGGTCGCCGCCGATTCGCTGATCCAGGCCATCGGCAAGAGCGCCGGCGGCCTCGACAAGCTGAAGGGCAAGAAGATCGCCATCGTCTATCACGACTCGCCGTTCGGCAAGGAGTCGCTGCCGATGCTGCAGGAGCGCAGCAAGATGAACGGCTTCGAGCTGCTCGCGCTGCCCGTCACCGCGCCGGGCACCGATCAGAAGGCGACCTGGCTGCAGGTGCGCCAGGCTCGGCCCGACTACGTCATCCTCTGGGGCTTCGGCGTGATGAACTCGACCGCCCTGAAAGAGGCGCAGGCCACCGGCTACCCGCGCGACAAGATGTACGGCGTGTGGTGGTCGGGTGCCGAGCCCGACGTGAAGGACGTCGGCGAAGGCGCCAAGGGCTACCACGCCATTGCCCTGCAGAGCAGCACCGATCGCAACGCCAAGGTGGTGAAGGACACGCTCGCGCTCGTCTACGACAAGAACAACGGCACCGGTGACCGCAACGAGGTCGGCGAAGTCCTGTGGATGCGTGGCGCGCTGAGTGCGATGTTCACCGTCGAAGGCATCCGCGCGGCGCAGGAGCGCTACGGCAAGGGCAAGCTCATGACCGGCGAGCAGGTGCGCTGGGGCCTCGAGAACCTGAACCTCACGCAGGCCAAGCTCGACGCGCTCGGCTTCGCCGGTGTGCTGCGGCCGATCAGCACCTCGTGCGCCGACCACATGGGTGCCTACTGGACGCGTCTGTCGACATGGGACGGCAAGGCCTGGCACATCAGCTCGGACTGGATTCAGGCCGACGAAGCCATCATCAAGCCGATGATCAAGCAGACGGCCGCGAAATACGCGAGCGAAAAGAAGCTGACGCCCCGTTCCGGAGCCGACTGCCAATCGTGAGCACCGCACCCCTTCTCGACGTCAACGGCATCGAGGTGATCTATCACCATGTCATCCTCGTCCTGAAGGGTGTCTCGCTGCAGGTGCCGGAAGGCAGGATCGTGGCACTGATGGGCGGCAACGGCGCCGGCAAGACGACGACGCTCCGCGCGGTGAGCAACCTCCTCGCCGGCGAGCGCGGCGCCGTGACCAAGGGCTCGATCGAGCTCCGCGGCGAGCGCATCGAGAAGCTCTCGACCTCGGCCATGGTCGAACGTGGCGTGATCCAGGTGATGGAGGGTCGACGCTGCTTCGCTCACCTCACGATCGAGGAGAACCTGCTCACCGGCGCCTACACGCGCAAGGACGGCGCTGCCGCCATTTCCACGACGCTCGAGAAGGTCTACCGCTACTTCCCGCGCCTGAAGGACCGTCGCTCGTCGCAGGCCGCGTACACGTCCGGCGGCGAGCAGCAGATGTGCGCCATCGGCCGCGCCCTCATGTCCAGCCCGAAGATGGTGCTGCTCGACGAGCCCTCGATGGGCCTGGCGCCCCAGATCGTCGAGGAGGTCTTCGAAATCGTGCGCGACCTGAATCAGAAAGAAGGCGTCACGTTCCTGCTCGCGGAACAGAACACCGCCATGGCGCTGCGCTACGCCGACTACGGCTACATCCTCGAGAGCGGCCGGATCGTGATGGACGGCGCGGCAGCGGCGCTGCGCGAGAACGAGGACGTGCGCGAGTTCTACCTCGGCACCGGCAGCGCCGCCTCGGGCGCCGAGCGCAAGAGCTATCGCGCGGTGAAGAGCTACAAGCGTCGCAAGCGCTGGCTTGCCTGAGGCATTCGCCATGGCCCGTGCCGACAGCGAAGCCCTGAAGGTCCTGCTGCCGCTGCTGCGCCAGCTGCGCGAGATCAAGGGCGTGAAGGAGATGCAGCCCGGCGTGTTCCATGCCCGGCGCGAGGCCTTCATCCACTTCCACGTCGACGGCGGCGTGCTCTTCGCCGACCTGAAGAAGCCGGGCGGCGCCGGCTTCGACCGATTCCCGCTCGCCACGCCGGGCGAGCAGCGCAAGCTCGTCGACGAAGCCCGGCTTCGCGCGAGGCGGCTCGACGATGACTAGCGACCGTGCGACCGCGAGGCGCTCGCCCGACGACACGCCCTACGACGCGCTGGAGACGCGCTCGGCCGACGTGCGCTCGGCGGCGCTGTCGCGAGAGCTGCCTGCGCAGATCGCGAACGCGATGGCGCACGCGCCCGCGATGGCGGAGCGGTTGCGAGGCGTCGATCCGGCGTCGATCACGTCGACCGCGGCACTCGCTCGCCTGCCCGTCCTGCGCAAGTCGGAGCTTCTCGACCGGCAGAGGACGGCGCTGTCGGGCGACCCGTTCGGCGGGTTTTCCGCTGTCGGCTGGGGCACGGCACGACCCGCGAGCCGGCGTGCGCTGCGCGTGTTCGCATCCCCCGGCCCGATCCACGAGCCCGAATCGTCGCGACCGGACTACTGGCGCATGGCCCGCGCGCTGCACGCCGCCGGGTTTCGCGCCGGCGACCTCGTGCACAACTGCTTCAGCTACCACTTCACGCCGGCCGGCGCGATGATGGACGGCAGTGCGCACGCCCTGGGCTGCACCGTCTTTCCCGCAGGCACCGGCCAGACCGACCTGCAGTTGCAGGCGATGCAGGCGCTGGCGCCGGACGCGTACGCCGGCACGCCGAGCTTTCTTCGCGTCCTGCTCGAGAAGGCCGACGCTGAAGGCATCGCCCTGCCTTCCCTCGCCAAGGCGGCCCTGAGCGGCGAGGCCGTGCCCGCGGCGTTGCGCGACTGGCTCTTGGCGCGCGGCATCGCCGCTTACCAGAGCTATGGCACGGCCGACCTCGGCCTGGTCGCCTACGAGACGCGGTCGCGCGAAGGGCTGGTGATCGACGAAGGCGTGATCGTCGAGATCGTTCGCCCCGGCACCGGCGACCCGGTCGCCGACGGCGAAGTCGGCGAGCTCGTGGTGACGACGCTCAACCCCGATTACCCGCTGATCCGCTTCGCGACCGGCGATCTCTCCGCCGTCCTCGCCGGAACGTGCCCGACCGGCCGCACCAACCAACGCATCCGCGGCTGGCTCGGGCGCGCCGACCAGTCGACCAAGGTGCGCGGCATGTTCGTCCACCCGTCACAGGTCGCCGAGATCGCGCGCCGGCATGCGCCGCTCGGACGCATTCGCCTCGTCGTCGAGGGCGAGATGGCCGACGACCGCATGACGCTGCACGTCGAGGCCGAAGGCGCGCCCGAGGGGCTGGTCGAGCGCATCGCCCAGTCGATCCGCGACATCACCAAGCTGAGGGGCGAGGTCGCCCTCGTCCCGCCCGGCAGCCTGCCGAACGACGGCAAGGTCATCGACGATCGCCGGCGACCGGGCTGAACAGGCCCGCGCATCCGGCCATCACGCCCTTACCGTGATCGGGATCGTCACGGGCCCGTCGTTGACGAGGCTCACGCGCATGTCGGCGCCGAATTCGCCGGCCGCGACCTTCGGGTGCAGCCGGCGCGCGGTGTCGAGCGTGCGCTCGTAGAGACGCCGCGCCTGTTGCGGTGGGGCAGCCTTCGAGAATCCCGGCCGGTGGCCGCGCGAGGTGTCGGCAGCAAGTGTGAACTGGCTGACGACCAGCAAGCCGCCGGCGATCGCGCCGAGGTCGAGGTTCATCTTGCCGGCCTCGTCGGCGAAGATCCTGAGGGCGAGGATCTTGGCGACGAGACGATCGGCGAGCGCGTCGTCGTCCTCCGGCTCGGCGCAGACGAAGCAGACGAGGCCCGGCCCGATCTCGCCGGCGACGCGCTCGCCGACCGTCACCCGCGCTTCGGTCACGCGCTGCAAAAGCGCGATCACCGCAGGTTCTCGACGGCGTTGAAGCGTGCCTCGACGTTCGACGGCAGAAGCTGGATCGAGGCGCGCAGGCCGGCCACTTCGCTCATCAATGCCTGTTCGATCTCGCCGCGCAGCGCGGCGGCGCGCCCGAGCGTCCAGCTGGCGGGCACGTGCATGTGCATGTCGAGGAAGCGGCGGCTGCCGGCGCGACGCGTCACCATGTCGTCGAACCGGATCGAGCTCTCTGCGAACCGGGCCAGGGTCTCGTCGATGCGCGCCTGGATCTCAGGCTCCAGTGCCTTGTCCATGAGGCCGTCGATCGAGCCCCAGACGACGCGTGCGCCTTCCCGGACGATGTTCGCGGCGACGCCCATCGCGATCAGCGGGTCGAGCCAGAGCCAGCCGGTCCACGTCACGAGGACGATGCCGACGACGACGCCCGCCGAGGTCCAGACGTCGGCGTAGAGATGGCGGGCATCGGCTTCCAGGGCGACCGAGCGATGCTCGCGCGAGGCGGCCATCATCTTCCACGCCAGCAGGCCGTTGAGCACGGAGCTCAAGACCGCGAGCGCGATGCCGACGTTCACTCCCTGCAGCGGCTGCGGGTTCAGGAGCCGCTGCCACGCCGCCCAGACGATGGCCACGGCCGCCGCCGCGATCATCAGGCCCTCGAACGCGCTCGAGAAGTATTCCGCCTTGGTGTGTCCGAAGGGATGATCGTCGTCCGCCGGGCGGGCGGCGATCGTCACCATGGCCAGCGCGAAAAGGGCCGAGGCCAGATTGACGAAGGATTCCATCGCGTCGGACAGCAGCCCGACCGATCCCGTGACCCACCACGCCGCCGTCTTGAGGACGATCGCCGCGACGGCCGTCGCCACCGACAGCAGAAGAAGCGTCCTGACCTGCACGGCGGCCTCGCCCTTCAGCTCAGCGTGACGCGGGCGAACTTGCGCTTGCCGACCTGGACGACGAAGGTGCCGGCGGGAAGCTTGAGGCCACGGTCGGAGATGGCCGTGCCGTCGATGCGCACGCCGCCGCCGTCGACAAGCCGCAACGCTTCGCTTGTCGATGGCGCGAGGCGCGACTGCTTGAGAAGCACGCCGATGCCGAGCGGCGCGCCGCTCAGCGCGATCGCCTCGATGTCGTCCGGGATGCCGCCGCGGGCGCGCAGGTCGAAGTCGGCTTCGGCAGCCTCGGCGCCAGCGGCACCGTGAAAGCGCCCGGTGATCTCCTTCGCCAACGCCACCTTCGCGCCGCGCGGGTTCGCGCCCGCCTCGGTCGCCGAACGTAACCGGGCGATTTCGGCCAGATCCTTTCGACTCAGGAGATCAAAGTATTTCCACTTCAGATCGTCGCTGATCGACATCAATTTGGCGAACATGACGTTTGCGGGGTCCGAGATGGCGATGTAGTTGCCTTTCGACTTCGACATCTTCTCGACGCCGTCCAGGCCTTCGAGAAGAGGCATTGTCATGATGCATTGCGGCTCCTGGCCGTACTCGGCCTGAAGCGTCCTGCCGACCAGGAGGTTGAATTTCTGGTCCGTGCCGCCGAGTTCGAGGTCAGCCTTCAACGCGACCGAGTCGTAGCCCTGCATCAGCGGATAGAGGAACTCATGCACGCTGATGGGTGCGCCCGCCTTGAATCGCTTGCTGAAGTCGTCGCGTTCCATCATGCGAGCGACCGTGTAGCGCGCGGCAAGCTGGATCATTCCGCGTGCGCCGAGGGGATCGCTCCATTCGGAGTTGTATCGGATCTCCGTCTTCGCAGGGTCCAGAACCAGGCTGGCCTGAGCATAGTAGGTGCTCGCATTCGCTTCGATCTGCTCGCGCGTGAGAGGCGGCCGAGTGGTGTTGCGGCCCGACGGGTCGCCGATCATGGAGGTGAAGTCACCGATCAGGAAGATCACCGTGTGACCGAGTTCCTGCAGGTCCTTGAGCTTGTTCAGGACGACGGTGTGCCCCAGGTGGATGTCCGGCGCCGTCGGATCGAGTCCGAGCTTGATCCGCAGGGGCTGTCCGGTGGCTTCCGACCGCGCCAGCTTGGCCAGCCATTCGTCTTCGGGCAGCAGTTCGTGGCTGCGTCTTCGCGACGTTGCCAAGGCCGCTCGGACCGAATCGGTAACAGGATATTTCGAGGGGCGCACGGGCGCAGGAAAAGACGTAGACATCACGGGCTGTTACGAGGAAGGAGGCCGTCGGCCCCCGTATACTGCGCGGCGGCGTCCTACGGCGTCGCAGGAAAGCTCCTACCGCAGCGGCAGAGCGTCACGATTCTAAGTGGCCCCCCTGTCGACGACGACTAACCCGACGCGTGCGTCCTCGCGCGCCGACTGACCCGAGCGCTGCGCTCCCCTCAGAAATTGAAATCGTTGGTCTCCGTTGAAGTCGCCTGGGCTTACCTCTCGGCGCATGTCGCGAGCTTCGCTTCGCGCTACCCCAAGGCGCTCGCGGCGTCGGTGTCGCTCGGGCTGGCCGGTTTTGCCGCCACGGCCTTCGGTGTCGCACCGCAGGTGCCGGACGCCTCCGACCTGCCGCGTCGCACGATCATCGAATCGACCGCGCCCGACAACCTCCAGGCGCAGGTCGACATCCTGCGCGAGCAGGACCTCGATCTTTTCCGCAGCGACCTCACGCGCGCCAGCGATACTGCCGATTCGCTCCTCGCCCGGCTGAACGTCACCGACCGCGCTGCCGCCGATCTGCTGAGAACGGATGCGGTGGCCAGGAAGCTCCTCGAGGGCCGCGCCGGCAAGCGGGTCCAGGTGCGGGTCGACGCGCATGGTCGGCTCGAAGAGCTCGTGGCGCGCTATGCGGCGCCGAGCAGCGACAAGCTGCCGACCCAGTTCACCCGCCTGCGCGTTCAGCGCATCGGCGACAAGCTGGTCGCCGACACGGCGATCGTGCCGCTGACCTCGCAGACGCAGATGGCGAGCGGCACCATCCGCACGTCGCTCTTCGCGGCGACCGACGAATCCGGCATTCCCGACGTCGTCGCCACGCAGCTCGCCGAGATCTTCGCAACCGACATCGACTTCCGCCGCGAGCTCAAGCGTGGCGCGACCTTCTCCGTCGTCTACGAATCACTGATGGCCGATGGCGAAGCGATCGCCTGGGGGCCGGCGATCGGCCGCGTCCTCGCCGCCGAGTTCGTCAACGGCGGTCAGACCTTCTCTGCGATGTGGTTCAAGGACGGCGAATCGAAGGGTGCCTACTTCGGCCTCGACGGCCAGAGCAAGCAGCGTTCGTTCCTCGCCAGCCCTCTCGAGTTCTCGCGCGTCACGTCGGGCTTTTCGATGCGCATGCACCCGATCCTCAACACCTGGAAGCAGCACAAGGGTGTCGACTACGGAGCGCCGACGGGCACGCCGGTGCGAACTGTCGGTGACGGCGTGGTCGAGTTCGCCGGCTGGCAAAACGGCTATGGCAACGTCGTTCACATCCGCCACAGCAGCGAGCGCTCGACCGTCTACGCTCACCTGAGCCGCATCGACGTGGTCAACGGCCAGCGTGTCGAGCAAGGCGCCACGATCGGCGCTGTCGGGCAGACAGGCTGGGCGACCGGCCCCCATCTCCACTTCGAGGTGAAGATCGACGGCCAGCAACAGGATCCGCTTCTGGTCGCCCAGAAGTCGGAGGCAGCTGTCGTGTCGCCGGCCGCGCGTCCGCGCTTCACCCAGCTGTCGCAGAGCTCGCGCGCCCAGCTCGGCGTCGCCGAGACGCTGGCGCGCGCTCCGCTCCTGGGCGAATAGCCTTACTGCGGCGCCGCCGCCGGCGCCGACGTGGCCCCCCTGTTCATCGGACTGATGTCGGGCACATCGCTCGACGGCATCGACGCGGTGGTGGCGTCCTTCGACGCGGAGGCCGGCGCCCCGCGTCCTCGTGTGCTGGCCCATGCGAAGCGCGAGTTCCCGGGGCCGCTGGCGGCCGAGCTGCTGGCGCTCAACCGGAGCGGCAACGACGAGATCCATCGTGGCGCGTTGGCGGCCAATGCGTTGGTCCTCGAATACGCAGCCGCCATCGACACGCTCCTCCAGACCGCGTCGCTCGATCGGTCCCGCGTCACCGCCATCGGCTGCCACGGCCAGACCGTGCGCCATCGACCGCGTGAATTCGACGGCATCGGCTACACCGTCCAGCTCGATTCGCCTGCGCTGCTTGCCGAGCTGTCGGGCATCGACGTCGTGGCCGACTTCCGCAGCCGCGACGTCGCTGCCGGCGGACAGGGCGCGCCTCTCGTGCCCGCATTCCACCGCGCCCTCTTCGCCCGCGGCGACGCGTCGAACGCGGTGCTCAATCTGGGCGGCATCGCTAACCTGACCGTGCTCGATCGCGGCGGCGCGACGACGGGCTTCGACTGCGGCCCGGCGAACGCCCTTCTCGACCTCTGGTGCCACGTTTCCATCGGCCAGGCCTACGACGCCGGTGGTGCCTGGGCCGCGAGCGGCGCCGTCGACGCGCGGCTGCTCGATGCGTTGCTCGATGAGCCCTACTTCTCCCTGCCGGCGCCGAAGAGCACGGGGCGCGACCGCTTCCATCACGAGTGGCTCGAAGCGCGATTGGCTGCGAGCGACGCGCGCCGTCGTCTTCCGCCGCGGGACATCCAGGCCACGCTGGCCGAGCTCACCGCCGAGACCTGTGTGCGCGCGCTGCGCGTCCATGGCGCCGACGCGGCCGAGGTGATCGTCTGCGGAGGCGGCGCCTACAACGCCGACCTGATGGAGCGGCTGCGCCAGGCGATGGCGCCGACAGCGGTGGTGTCGAGCGACGCGCGCGGCCTGCCCCCGGACCAGGTCGAGGCGACCGCCTTCGCCTGGCTGGCCCGGGCGTTCATGCGACGCGAGCCGGGCAACATCGCCACCGTGACGGGGGCGGCCGGACCCCGAATCCTCGGCGCTCTCTATCCCGCTCGCTGATTCCCGGCGCCGCGCGGGCAGCAAAAAGCCGCCCTAAGGCGGCTTCAGAGCGAATGCGTTCGAACCTCGTCAGGACGAGAAACTCGAGCCGCAGCCGCAGGTGGTGGTCGCGTTCGGATTCTTGATCACGAACTGTGCACCCTGCAGGTCATCCTTGTAGTCGATCTCGGCCCCCGCCAGGTACTGCAGGCTCATCGCATCGATCAGCAGGGTGACGCCGTTCTTGGTCATCGAGATGTCGTCGTCGTTCACCAGTTCATCGAACGTGAAGCCGTACTGAAAGCCCGAGCAGCCACCGCCCTGGACGAACACGCGAAGCTTGAGATCGGGGTTTCCCTCCTCGTCGACGAGTTCTTTCACCTTGCCGGCGGCGCTGTCGGTGAAGACGAGCGGCGGCGGAGGCGCGTCGACGTCGGAGGAACTTGCGATGTTTTCGGCCACTGCGCTCATGCCACGCTCCTGCGGGAAGGGACAAACTCGATTATCGGCCAATCGGCTTCGCGCCGGGTGTGCCGTCATCCGCATGTGCGGCCCGAACCGAAAACGACAAGGCCGCCCGGAGGCGGCCTCGATGCGACACTCGGTCGACGATCAGCGCTTGCTGAACTGCTTCCTGCGGCGGGCACCATGGAGGCCGACCTTCTTGCGCTCCACCTCGCGGGCGTCGCGGGTCACGAAGCCGGCGCGGCTCAAGTCGGGCTTGAGCGCTGCGTCGTAGTCGATGAGGGCGCGCGTGATGCCGTGGCGCACCGCGCCGGCCTGGCCGGTCTCGCCGCCGCCGTGCACGTTGACCTTGACATCGAACGCGGCGTCGTTGGCGGTGAGCACCAGCGGCTGGCGCACGACCATGATCGACGTCTGGCGGCCGAAGTACTCCTCGACCGACTTGCCGTTGACCAGGATCTGCCCCGTGCCCTTCTTCATGAAGACGCGTGCGACCGACGACTTGCGACGGCCGGTCCCGTAGTTCCAGTTTCCGATCATCGCGGCGCGTCCTGAAGAATGTCGAGTTTCTTGGGCTGCTGTGCGGTGTGCGGGTGCGTGTCGCCCGCATAGACCTTCAGCTTCTTGATCATCGCGTAGCCGAGAGGACCCTTGGGCAGCATGCCCTTGACGGCCTTCTCGATCGCACGGCCGGGGTGACGCGCCTGCATGTCCTTGAACTTGAGGCCGCGAATGCCGCCCGGGTACCCGGAGTGCCGGTAGTAGATCTTGTCCTCGGCCTTGTTGCCGGTGACGCGGATCTTGTCGGCGTTGACGATGACGATGAAATCGCCGGTATCGACGTGAGGCGTGTAGATCGGTTTGTGCTTGCCGCGCAGGCGAAGGGCGACTTCACTGGCCACCCTGCCCAAGACCTTGTCGGTCGCGTCGATCACAAACCAGTCATGCGTCACTTCGGCGGCTTTGGCGCTGAAGGTTTTCATGGAATGGT
>JBDTJD010000152.1:0-7233 GCA_039935975.1 Caldimonas sp. | reverse complement strand
CGACAAGGCCGAGACCTGGGCGATGACCGAGCGGCTCGGCGGCGAGGCGCTGATCGAGCTTGTCGTCGAGCACACGCACTCGTGCTATCTCGGCGACCGCGAGCATCGCCACGCCTGGGGCTACGGCTGCGGCATGTGCCCGTCGTGCGACCTGCGCCGCAAGGGCTACGACACCTGGCTCGCGAGCTGACCGGCGCCTCCCGCGAGTCCCTTGACCGATGACCACGACCGAAGCGACGCTTGCCAGCCTGGCTGCGGTCGTCGTGTTCTGGATCGTCGGTGCCCACAACCGACTGGTGCGGCTGCGGACCGACCTGGTCGCGCGCTTTGTGGCGGTCGACGAACGCCATCGCCAGCGCCACGCGCTCCTGGACAGCCAGCTCGAGATGCTCTCGACCGCGCTGGTCGCCGCCGCGCCTCGTCTCGAGGCCCTGCGCGCCGCGTGCCGGCAGGCCGATGCGGCGCGCGAGCATGCACGCGTGCGCCCCGGCGCGGCGAGCGCGATCACGAGCCTGCGCGTCGCCGACGACATCCTGGCCGACGCCCGCGCGCGGCTGCCGGTGCAGGCGGTCGCGGGTGTCGACCTGCCCGAGCTCAACCAGCGCCTGGCCACAAGCGACACGGCGCTCGCCTTCGCCCGCAGCGAGTTCAACTCCGCCGTCTCTGCCTACAACGAGGCGTTGCGCCAGTTTCCGACGGTGCTTGTCGCACGGCTCTTCGGCTTTCGTGCCGCGGCCGTGTTCTGAGGAGGAGTCCATGAGCGACGACCACGAGATCTCGACGGAAGCGATCGGCGAAAGCGAGGCCGCCGACCGGCTCGGGCGTGTCCACGGCGCCCGCGAGCTGCAGGCGGCGATCCTCGCCCTGCTGCTGCCGGCGGGCAGCCGGCGCGCGCTGCGCGCCTGGCAGATCGAGACCACCGCGACCGTCGGCGCGGAGACGCTGCACTCGAACGCGGCGGCGCTCTCCGGCGCTGCCCGCCTGCCGTGGCTCGAAGAACTCGTCTCCCGCATGGCGACTCAGCCGCTCGCCGCGCGCCAGGAACTGCTCCAGGCGACGCGGCGGATCATGGGCGCGCGCGGCGTCGCCCGGCCGATCGATCGCCTGCACTGGCTCGCGATGCGTCGTGGCCTGGGCGAAGGCGCGCCGCTCGCGGCGCGTGCCGATGCGAATGCCGAGGTCGCCGAGTGGCTCGAGTCGGACGTTCTCGCGGTCGCGGTCTACAGCGCCTTCCTGTCGCGCATGATTCCCGCCCCGGAGGTCGACAGCGAATCGGGACAGGCCTGGTACGACGCCGTCATGTCCACCTGGCAGCCGTTCGCCGAGGTTCCGCCCTGGGAGCCGCCCAATGCCGAAGCGATGGTCGAGGCGCTCGCACGGATGCAGACGCTCTCCTGGATGCAGCGGCCGGTGATCGTGCGTGCCTGGATGACGACGGCGCAAGCGCAGAGTCGCGGCCTTCGCCTCGCCGATCTGTCCGCCGACGCCCTCAGGTTGTCGTGCACGCTGCTCGATTCGCCGGTGCCGCCCGACCTGGAGAAGCACTACGTCACCGTGCCGGGCGGGGCCGCGTCGCGATGAGGTCAAACGCCACCGCGAGCGGGAGCGAGGCTTGCCAAGCGCCTCGCGTGACGAGGAGCACATCTTGAGCCAAAGCCCCCCTTCGCCCACCGACGTCGACGGCGGCGCCGATCTTGCCGCAGCCGCCGGAATCGACGAGTCGGAGCCGGGTCGCGTGCTGCTGCACATGCCGGTCGACGTGCGCAGCCTGGCGCTCGTCGTCATCGCCGTCATCGCGAGCATCTTCGCGCTGCAGTGGGCGAAGGCGATCCTCGTGCCGATCCTGCTCGGCGTGATGTTCAGCTACGCCCTGACGCCGGTGATCGACCGCCTGAGCCGCTGGCATGTGCCGCGCGCCCTCGGCGCGGGCCTGGTGCTCTCGGCCATCATGGCCCTGATCGGCTGGGGCGCCTGGTCCCTGTCGGACGACGCCTCCGCACTCGTCGAGACGCTTCCGGAAGTCGCGCAGAAGGTGCGGCACGGTCTGGAGAGCGGGCGCCGCAAGCCGTCGGGCTCGACCATCGACAAGGTGCAGCAGGCAGCCAACGAGATCGAACAGGTCGCGGCCCAGCCGGCAGCGTCCGGCGGCGCGAGCGCGGCGCGCCGCACTGCTCGCGCGGCGCCGGTGGTGCCTGCGACGCCGCCGGTGCCGCCCGGCGTGACCCGCGTCGTCGTCGAGCGCCCTGCGATCAACGTGCGCGATTACCTCTGGACCGGCACGCTCGGCTTGTTCGCCTTCCTCGGCCAGCTCGCGGTCGTCTTCTTCGTCACGCTCTTCCTGCTCGCCTCGGGCGACACCTTCCGGCGCAAGATGGTCAAGCTCGCCGGGCCCCGGCTGAGCCAGAAGAAGATCACGATCCAGGCGCTCGACGAGGTCAGCGAGCACATCCAGCGCTATCTCGTCGTGCAGCTGGCGACGAGCCTCATCGTCGGCGTGGCGACCGGCCTGGCCTTCGTGCTGCTCGGCCTCAACAACGCGGGCGCCTGGGGCGTCGTCGCCGGCGTCACCAACCTCGTGCCGTATGTGGGTGCGGCGCTTGTCGGCGGCGGCTCGGCAGTGGTCGGCTTCATCCAGTTCGACAGCATCGACAAGGCCTTGCTGATCGGCGGGAGCTCGTTCGCGATCCACGCCCTGGTCGGCAACCTGCTCACGCCCTGGCTCACCGGCCGCGCCAGCCGCATGAGCCCGTTCGCGGTGTTCGTCGGCGTGCTCGCCTTCGGCTGGCTCTGGGGCGCGGTCGGCCTGATCCTGGGGACGCCGATCCTGATGGCGGCCAAGACGATCTGCGACCGCGTCGACGAGCTGAAGCCGATCGGCGAGTTTCTCGGCGCCTGAGCGTCAGGTCGGCGGCGGCCCGACCGGACCCGCGCGCGCCAGTCGCCAGACGAGGGCGCCGAGAACGGCGACGCCGGCCAGCAGCACGCCCCACAGCAGCACCGGACGCCAGCGTTCCTCGGCTTCGCTGCGAGCGACGGTGCGCGCGACCGACGCATCGGCGCCGAACGCACCGAGCTCGCCGCGACCGAAACGGGCGCGCTCGACGTCGAGCTGCGGCACCAGCGTCGCCAGCGGCAGCGCGCCCGCCGGTGCGTCGATCGAGCCCGCGAGCAGCCGAAACGGCGGCTCGCCCTGGGCCGCAAACACCAGCGACGCGAGCGCCGCATGGGCGACGAGCGACGCGCCGCTCGCGTCGAGCGACGCGCCGCGCTCGTCGGGCACGAGGCGCAGATAGCGCACCGTCGCCGGCATCGCGATCGCCGGCGCCTGGCCGACCTCGCCGCCGCGCTCCAGGCGATAGAAGACGCCCGCGCCAAGCTCGCGCCACGGGTCGTCGATGCGGCTGCGCCCTTGCACGCGAACCGGGGCGACGTGCGTGCCGGCGGCAAAGCGAAGGTCGACATCGATCAGCGGCAAGACGCCGCCGAGATCGAAGTGCAGGGCGCGGCGCGATGCGGCATCGGGCGCGGCGCGGCCGGCCGGCTCGGCACTCGCCGCGAGCACGAGCTCGCGCGCCGAATCGAGGGCGACGAGGTGGCGCTCGGCGACGAGCACGTCGGCACCGGTGAGCGCGGGCGCCTCGGCGGCATCGGCCCACACCAGGCGCACGAACCGGCCGGACGCTTCCGGCAGGGCGACGACCGGCTGGGTCAGAGAACCGGCAGGCGATTGCAGCGCCATGACCTGACCGGTGCCGGCCGCGCGCCACTGGCGCAGGTCGTCGCTGGTCTCGAGTCGATAGGCGGCTGAAAACTCGGCCGGACCCGACCAGCGCAGGGTGAGGCTTTGCGGTGACGGGTCGCCCGCTCGCGTCTCGCCGGTGTCGATCAGCCAGCCCCCCGATTCGCGCGCCGGGCGCGCCGTCGCCGCCGCGTCCGGGCCGTGCCGATGCACGCTGATGCGGTCGCCCTCGACGACGACGTCGACGGGCGACGCCCAGACGCCCGGCGCGATCGGCCGCGCCGGCAGCGCGAAGAGACTGGCCGGACGCAGCTGCTGGGTCGTCTGCAGCGCCGAGCGCGGCGCGAGCAGCGCAAACGGGGCGCGCTCGCCGCGCGCGTCGACGACGCGCAGGTCGCGCAGGTCGTCCTGCAAGGCATGCGCGTACGCCGCCGGCGACAGGGCGACCTGCACGAAGGGCGCCGCGGCCGAGACGACGATCGGCGCGCTGTAGCGGTACGGCGCCGGATCGGCCAGGACGGCCGATGGCGTGACGAGTGCGCCGGCGAGCGCCGCGATCAGGCCGACGCGATCAGGCGTTCGCATGCTGCACCTCCCGCGCCGGCAGCGGCGCGACATAACCGATGACGAGCATCAGCACGCCGACGCCGATGAAGGAGACGATTCGCGTGACGCTGCCGCTGCCCGAGAGGTCGACCAGCAGCAGCTTCACCACGACGGCGCCGAGCAGGGCAGCGCCCGCGACCCACGGCATGCGCTGCGCACGTGCGGCCGCCAGCCACATCGTCACGAGCGCGATAGCCGTCCAGAGGAGCGTGATGCCGGTCTGAACGGCGAGCGAGTCGATCCAGACGTCGAACCGGTACGGCACGCCGTCGTAGTGATGGAAGCCGCGCACGACGATGGCATTGAGCCAGACGAAGCCCGCGGCGGCCGCGAGCGCGAGCGACCACGGCGCGACCCGGCCGATGCTGCGCAGCCAGACGAGCGTCGCCGCCAGCGCGATGCCGACGCCGAGGTCGAGCGGGTTGAGGAAAGGCACGTGCGGCAGCGGCGCCGCCGAGCCGTCGGACGAGATGTTGGCGACCAGTGTCCAGAGCCAGAGGCCGGCGGCGAGCGCGGCACCGGCACTGTCGCGATAGGCCTCTGGCTTCATCCGCACCGGCCACAGCCGCGCGAGGGCGGGCCGCGGCAAGACGAGCATCAGCACCGCCGGAACGATCAGCCAGCCGAGCCACGGCCAGGCACTGGCGTCGTCGCCCCAGCGAGCCGTCGCCGCCCGGCCGAGCAGGGCGCCGACGAGCGCGAGCACGATGGCGCCGAGCGCGTGCACGGCGTGGGCGACGAAGGCCGGCCAGCGCGTCGAGGCGAGGCTGAGAACGATCCCGTGGGCGGCGAAGGCGATGGGCCACGCCCACCAGCCGCCGTCGCTCGCCGGGTTCGCCAGGAGCGCCGCATCGAACAGGGCGACGAGCAGGAGGAAGGGCGCGTGCGCCGCGGCCGGCCACGCGATCGCCGGCCAGTCGAATCGCGAGGCCAGCGCGGCATAGACGATGGCGACGAGGCTGCCGGCGGCGAGCGTCGCGGCGAGGACGAAGCGCGCCGCGACGAAGGCGTCGATCTCGAGCGCGAAGGTCGAGGCGAGCCAGAGCGTCGCCAGCCCGATGAGCACCGGCTCGCAGGCGCTCTCGCCGTCGCGCATCGCGCCCGTGGCCCGGGCGCGATGGAGGAAGAGCGCGGCAGCGAGCGACGCGGCGGCGGCCATGAGGCCGTTGAAGAGGTAGGCGTTGAAGATCGTGGCCGGCGCGCCGAAGCGCTCGTGGCCGAGCAGCATCGCGGCGCCGGCGACGACGAGCAGGCCGTACCCGAAGGCACGCGGCCAGACGCGACGCTGGCGAAAGCCGATCCAGACGAGGCCCGCACCCTCGAGCGTCCACGCACCTGCGGTGCTGCGCTCGTCGAGCGCAAACGGGATGACGAGGGTGAGGAACACCGTCGCGATCGCGAGGCTGGCCTCGAACGTGATGCCGAGCTCCGGGCGCTTTCTCATCCACGAGGCGAGTGCGACGTAGACGCCGGCGAGCACGAGCGCGGCGAGCGCGGCGCCGAACGGCGTGCCGCGCACCAGGCCGTATTCGAGCGCGAAGGTGACCGTCGGCAGGCCGAAGAGCAGGCTGCTGTTGACCCAGAGATCGCTGCGCGGCATCGCTGGCGCGTTGGCCCGCAGGCGTCGCGCCGGCAAGACCAGGATGACCACGAAGAGCAGGAAGAAGGCGATCAGGAAGCCCTGGCTGGTGGCGAAGTTCTCGGGTCGGTACGCGAGCACGCCCCAGGCGGTCGCGACGACGAAGGTGGCGATGAAGCCGACGAGGTTGAGCGGCCGCCACGTTTTCGACCACGCCACTGCCGCGATGCCCGCATCGAGCACGAAGTAATACGCGAACAGGGCGACGTGGTTGTTCGACCCGGTCGAGACGAGGAGCGGCGTCGCGAAGCCGCCGAGCGCGCCGACGAGGGCGAGCGAGCGCGCGTCCTGCAGCACCGCGAGCGCGGCGGCCAGCGCGGCGACGGCGACCATCAGGACGAACGCGGGCAACGCCGCGAGCACGTTGTAGTAGCGGAACGCGGCGAAGAGCGTGAGATAGAGGACCGCGACGGCGCCGCCCTGCAGCACCTGCGCGTAGTCCGGCCGCGAGGTGCGCAGCCGCCAGCCGAAGCCGAGCAGGACGATCGCGGCGAGGCCGATCGCGGTGAGCCGCACCTCGACCGGCAGATGAGCGTGCTCGCCCGCATACTTGGCGAGGAAGGCCAGGCCGATGAACAGGATGCCGACGCCGGCCTTGACGATCGTGTTGCCGCCGAAAAGCCAGCGCTTGATCGGCGCGAGCACGTCGGGCCGCGGCGCGCGCGGCGCCTCGTCCCGGGCGATCGGCGACGCTGCCTCCGGTGCCGCGATACGGGGCGCGGGCTCGGTCGCCGTCCCCAGGTCGGCGGTGATCGGCACGTGCGCATCGGCAGCGACGACGCTCGCCATCGTCGGCGCGTCGGCGCGGTCGGACTTCGCGACCCCGACCGTGCGCGGCGCCACGGGCGCCACCGTCTCGACACGGCTGCCAGCGGCCGCGCGCAACGCGTCGATCTCGCGCTGCTGGCGAAGCGAGCGCATCACGAGCCAGCCGAACAGCGCGCCGGCAAGCGCTCCTGCGCCTTCGCCCGCCACGGCACCGATCACCGCTCCCACGATGATCGCGATCAAGATCAGCATCTTGCTTCTCCCCTTGTTCGAACGACTCTAGCAGCGGCGATTGCGCCACTGCCCCCGCCAGCGGGGGATGCGGGAGCGCGGATCGATGCAGTCGCGAGGCGCGCTGCGCGAGGTAGCGCGTGAAGCGACCGCAGCGCCCTCAGCGACAGTCGACGCGGACGATCTTGCCGACGAGGCCGAGCGACTGCGTCATGACGTCGCCGAAGAACGACGTGTCGCTCGTGAACGA
>JBDTJD010000151.1:0-3334 GCA_039935975.1 Caldimonas sp. | reverse complement strand
TCGTCGTCGAGCGCGTTCATTCGAGCGTCAGCACACGGCCGGCCGCAGCCTGTGCGTCCGCGGCATCGTGGGTCACGAGGAGGGTCGGCAAGCCGCGCCGAGCGGCGTGGCTGAAGACGAGCCGGCGGAAGTCGTCACGCAGCGCCGCGTCGAGCTTGCCGAACGGCTCGTCGAGGAGAAGGATCCGCGGAGCGGCCAGGAGCGTCCGCATCAGGGCGACGCGCGCCCGTTGACCGCCGGAGAGCGTCGACGGGTCGCGCCCGCCGTAGCCTGGCAGGCCGCACTCCTCGAGGGCCTGGTCGATCGCCCTGCCCCGCGGGCCGCGACCGGTCACGGCAGCCGGCAGCCCGAACAGCAGGTTGCCGGCGACCGACAGGTGCGGGAACAGGAGATCGTCCTGGAACAGGATGCCCGCGCGCCGCTCGTGGGGCGCCAGACCGTTCAGCCGGCGCTCGCCGATCGCGGCCTCCCCTTGGGCCGTGAACGGCGCGTGAAGATGGCCGCCGATGAACGCCAGCAGGCTCGACTTGCCCGAGCCGCTCGCGCCCATCACCGTGACGATCTCGCCGGGCGCGATGTCGATCGAGAGCGACCGGATCAGCTCGCGCCCGGGCAAGGCGATGCGGACATCTCGCAGGTGCAGAGCCACGGACGCTGCAGGCCCGGCGTTCACGTCATGCCTCGACGACGGATGAACGCGGCAGCGGGAATCGCGAGTGCCGTGGCGTAGACGAGAAGCGGGATGGCTGCCTGCAGGAAGGTGAAGACACCCATGATGCGCCGGTCTGCCCCGGATGACAGGGTGACCGCCTCGGTGGTCAGCGTCGCAATCCTTCCCGCGCCCGCGAACAGCGTGGGCAGGTACTGGCCGACGCTGACCGCGCAGCCGACCGCGAACGCCAGCAACAGCGGCTTGAGCAGAAGAGGCAGTCGCAGCTGCCAGAGCACCCGTCCGGGCGGGGCGCCCAGCGCTGCCGCCGAGCGGGCATAGCGCGGGTCGAGGGCGCGCCAGGGATCGGCCAGGGACAGGAACGCGTAGGGCAGCACGAACACGAGGTGCGCCCACGCCACCGCGAGCCACCGGCCGTCGATGTCGAGCCGCACCAGCACCACCTGGAAACCGTAGAGGAAGGCGATCTGCGGCACCAGCAGCGGCGCGTAGACGAGCCACAAGACGCGTCGTGTGGGCGTGAGGCTGCGGCGCGTCTCGCTCTCGAGGCAGGCGACCGTGAGCGCCACGGCGACGAAGGCGCTGGCCAGTGCCAGGCTCAGCGTCGTCCACACGGTCTCCTCCACACGGGGCCACTGCGCCGCCCAGGTGGCGAGACTCCAGTCTTGAGGAAGCGCCGCGGGGAAGCGCCAGCTTTCGGTGAACGACCAGAGGACCATGCCGAGCAACGAGACGAGTCCGAGAAGCCAGGCGAGCGCACCCGCGGCCGCCGCGCCCGCGCCCAGGACGCCGATCGCACCGCCCCGTCGCCCGGTTTCGCACCAGCGCCGGCCACCGTGCGCGACGAGCACTTCGCCGACGCGCCAGACGCCGAGACCGGCGAGCACGAGCAGGCCTTGCAGGACGGCGGCCGCCGCCGCCGGAAAATAGCGTTGCAGGTCGTAGTCGGAAAACCATCGCGCGGCCAGGACGGCCAACGGCGGCGGCTGGCCCGGCGCGAGGATCAGGCCGACTTCGACCGTCGACATCGAGAAGGCCAGCACGGCGTAGACCGGCAGGCGGAGCTGCGCGTAGACGCCGGGGAAGACGACCTTGAACCAGCCGGTGATCGGCCCGTAGCCGAGCGCCGTGGCGCTGCGCCGAAGCGCGTCGTGCGGCACCTGCTGCAGTGCGGCGCCGATCATCAGGATCAGATAAGGCACTTCCTTCAAGACGAGGCCCAGCACCATCGACAGACCTTGCGGGTCGCGCACCGTGACGAGGTCGCCGGGCGGGCGGTCCCAGCCGGTCAGCAATGGAGATATCAGGCGCACCAGCCAGCCACTCGGCGCGATGAGGAAAGCCAGGCCGATGGCCACGGCCACGTGCGGCGTCGCCAGCACCGGTGCGACAAGGCGAGTGAGCCGGCGATACGACGCATGCGGGCTGGCAGCGGCGAAGGTTGCCGACGCGATCGCGAGCGAGATCATCGTGGCCAGCAGGCCGGTCTGCACGCTCAGGCGCACCGAGGTGGCGATGCCAGGCTGGCCGGCCAGCGCGCGCCACGGCGCCCAGGTCAAGCCGTGGCCGCCGATCGCCGGCAAGTACCCGAACGCCGGCAGCAGAGTGCCGATCAGACCTGCAGCGACGGGCAGGAGGAAGAGCGCGATCGTGAGCCACGGCGCCCCGGCCCACAGCCCGGCCGATGAGCGGCTCGCGAGCGATCCGGACATCAAGCGAGACGCCGGCGATCGTCAGCGGGAATAACGCTGCTCCCACTCTGCGGCGATGCGGGTCATCCAGCTCGGATGGGGCTCGAGGAGGGGAACGCCGAGCGACGCATTGGTCGGCAGCCCCGGCGTGTCAGCCTTCGGCGCGAAGGCGGCCCGCTGCGCGACCGACAGCTTGTCGAGATCGAGAACGGTCAGGTTGCCGCCCCAGGCCGGATCCTGCGCGCGCGCCTGCGTCGCGGGCTCGAGCAGGAAATCGGCGACGACCATCGCCGCCTCCTTGTGCGCCGCGTTATACGGGATCGCCACGAAGCTGGTGTTGCCGATCGTGCCCTTGGTCGTCACGTAGACCCTGGCCGTGTTCGGCAGCAGGTGATTGGCGATCGAGACGGCGGCCTCGGCGGGGTCGAACGATTCGAGCAGGTCGATCGCGCCGTCGTTCATCAGTTGACGCTGGGCCGGGCCGGATTCGGGGAACTCGCGCCCTTCGCGCCAGAGGCTCGGCCGCAGTTGGTCGTACCAGCGCCAAAGCGGCGCGGTCACGGCGACGAATGTCGCATCGGTCGCCGGCGCCTGCAGCACGGAAGGATCGGGAACGAGGTCGTAGAGCGCCTGCTTGAGGAATGTCGCGCCGAGAAAGTTGTGCACCGTCGGGTGCGTGACCCGACCCGGGTGGCGGCGCGCCCATTCGAGCAGCGCCGGCGCCGACTTCGGCATGTCGGCTAGGCTGTAGCGCGCGCTGTCGTAGATGTAGACGAACTGCGCCATGCGCCAGGGCGCAGCGAGACCGTCGACCGGCACCGTGAAGTCGATCAGGTTCGAGCGCTTGTGAACCGTGTCGACGTAGCGGTAGTTCGGCAGGGTCCGGGCGAAGGGGCCGTAGAGCAGGCCTTGCGTCTTCATGGCGAGGAAGTTCGGCCCGTTGATCCAGATGAGGTCGACGCTGCCCCCGGAT
>JBDTJD010000150.1:0-12675 GCA_039935975.1 Caldimonas sp. | reverse complement strand
CGATCTTGCCGCTCGCGTCCTTGCGAAAGCCGGTCTCCATCGGGTGGGCCATCAGCACGCGCACGTCGGTCACGCCGTCTTTCATCGTCGCGCGAATGCGCATCGGGTCAGCCATGTCTGTCTCCTTATGGTGAGGTTCGGGGAATGCGATCAGCCGCCGCAGCCGCCGAGCGTCACCTTGGTTTCCTTGGACGTCGCGTAGAGCTTTCCGTCGGCCTTGACGACCGCGTAGACCTTCGAGCTCTCGCCCATCTTCGCCCGCGTCGCCACGTACGGGTCGGTCCCTTCGGGAATCGTGAAGCTGGCCGTCAACGGGAACGGATTCTTTTCGACCAGGATGTAGATCGCCTCGGTCTTCGGGATCGCGCTGGTGACAGCAATCGGCACCACGGCGCCGTTCTCGGCGATGTCCGGGGAGGTGATGGTGATGTCCTTGCTGTCGGCCGGCTTGCCACCGAGCGCAGCGAACGCGCCGTCCAGTGTCTTCGCGTCGAATCCGGGTCCGTCCGCGGCCCGGGCCTGCTCCGCCGTGATGGCGCCGCAGCTCAGCAGCAGCGCCAGAAAGCCGGTGTGCCTGATCACGTCTCGTCTTGTCGTCATGTCGTGTGTCCTTCCGTTTGTCTCTGGCCTTGACCGATCGAGCCGGTCGCTTCACCGATTGCAACGGTGCCGCTCATTCCCGGGCTCCCGCGGCGATCCATTGCGCGATCTTCCTCGCGTCCGCCTCCGACAGCTGCGCCTGGGGTGGCATGGGGATGGGTCCCCAGACACCCTGACCGCCGCTTCGAATCTTGCCTGTCAGGTACTCGACGATGTCTGAGCGCCCGGCATGTTTCTTCGCCACGTCCTGCAACCCCGGCCCGACGATGGCCGCCGAGACGCCATGACAGCTGACGCATGAATTCGACCGGATCAGGGCCAGCGCCTGCGCGCTCGAAGGTCCGTCCGGCAAGGGAGCGCTGCCAGCCGCCGTAGCCGACGCCGGCGCTGCCGCCGACGCGCGCGCGAGTCGCTCCATGCCGGCGTGACCCTCGCCCGGCGGCACCGAGGTGTCGGTGCCGCGCGCCGGGCCGAAGGGGCGCACCTGATCGGCGATGTTGCCGTTGGAGTTGCGGGCCGCGACGGGCAGCGACGATCCGAGCTTCCCCTCGACGGGGCAGTCCTTCATGCAGGCCGGGTTCTTCACGTCGCCCTTGCCGCGCGTCAGCCACATCGGCTCGTAGAACATGTGCCCGAGCCGATTCGGCAGGCGCGCCTGCACTTCGGCGATGTTCTTGTCGGAGAGCGAGAAGTCGGCCGGCACGATGTCGCCGAGGCTGAGGATGTACGCGAGCACGCCGTATACCTCGTCGGTCTTCAGCGACTTCGGTGCATTCCACGGCATCGCCCGGTTGATGTAGTCCCAGAGCGACGACAGCCTGGAGACCTTCATCAGCGTCGTCCGGTGCGGATAGCCGGATTGCGCCAGATAGTGGGCGTGGCCGGACTCGATGTCCTTCCTGGAGGTGCCGCCGACGATCGGCGTGAAGACCGAGTTCGACTCGCCGAACTCGCCGTGGCAGGAGGCGCATTTCGCCTCCCATACCTTGGTGCCCAGCTCGACGCTGCCCGACCCTTTCGGCAGGCCCTGGAAGTCACCGCGCACGTCGATGTTCCAGGCCGCGATCTCCGCCGGCGTTGCGGCCCGGCCGATTCCCGAAAGCGCGGGTGCGGCCTGGCTGACACCCGCCGACGCGAGCGCGAGCCCGACCAGCGAGGCCGAGAGGAGGTGCTTGGCGGCGGCGCTCATTTCAGTACGCCTGGACGTTGGAGACATCGCCCGACTCGGCGACCTGCCACGACTGGATCGCGTTGTTGTGATAGATCGACCGGCTGCCCCGCACGGCGCGCAGCTGGTTGATCTTGGGCTGCACGTAGCCGGTGTCGTCGATGGCGCGCGACTGCAGGATCGCCGGCGAGCCGTCCCAGGTCCAGTCGATGTTGAAACGCGTCAGGGCCTTGGAGAGCACGGGCCCTTCGAGCCGCGCCGTGCGCCAGTTGCGGCCACCGTCGGCGCTGACGTCGACCTGCCTGACCTTGCCCCGCCCCGACCAGGCCAGCCCGGTGACGTTGTAGTAGCCCTTGTCGAGAAGCGTCTGCGCCCCCGACGGCGTCGTGATCACCGACTTGCATTCCTGGATCGAGGTGAACTGGCGGTACATCCCGTCGGGCATCAGGTCGACGTAGTGGACCTCTTCGTCCTTGGTGAAGAAGGGCTGGTCGCCGACCTTGAGGCGGCGCAGGTACTTGACCCAGCTGACACCCTGGATGCCGGGTGCGACCAGGCGCAGGGGATACCCGTTTTCGGGACGCAGCATTTCACCGTTCATGCCCCAGGCCACCAGGACATCGTCGAGCGCGTTGGCCATGGGCAGCGTGCGCGTCATCGAGGATCCGTCGGCCCCCTCGGCAAGCACGTAACGGCCCTTGGTCGTGTCGGCGCCGCACATGTCGAGCAAGGTCGACAGCTTCACGCCGGTGAACTCGCAGCAGGAGAGCATGCCGTGGGTGTACTGGACGCTCGGCACGGCCGAGTTGGCCCACTCCATCGCGCTGTTCGCTCCGCACTCGATGAAGTGGGTGCGCGATACCGAGGGCAGGCGCATCAGGTCGTCCATCGTGAAGACACGGGCCTCCTTCACGAGACCGTTGACCATGAGCCGGTGCTTCGAGGGATCGATGTCCCACCAGCCCTGGTGGTGGCGCTCGAAATGCAGGCCGCTCGGCGTGATGATCCCGAACAGCGACTGCAGCGGGCAGAACGAGACCGAGGCCTGGGCCACCTGGGTCAGGCCCGGGCTCTGCCGGCGCTGGATGTCGTGCTCCCATTTCGAGGGCGAGCCGTACCCCGTCGCCGCCACCGGCCGCCCCAGCCCGGTGGAATGCTCCGGCAGGGTCAGGATGGCCGGATCGCCTTCGTCGGTACGTGCGGGCGTCGCTGCCGCGCGCGTTGCGGCGACCCCTGCGCCCATGGCGAGCGCACTGGCCATGAAACGCCGGCGCGCCTTGCGCGCCTCCTGCGCGACCTCAGGCGCGAGATCGCCTTCCGGGGCCTTGCGAATGCGGCCCGACATCAGCGGCAAACCGATCGACATGTCGCGTCTCCGAGTCCGCGGGCTGCTAGCGCAGCTCCTCGATCAGGTCCTTGAAGCCACGCTTCAGTCCCGCCCTGCCGTTCGCATCGGCGGAGACGCGAACGCAGACCGCGCGGCATACATCCGTCAGCGTCGTGTCGGTGACGCTGTAGAACACCTGCGACCCTTCGCGGCGCCGCCGGACCACACCGGCCTGATACATCATGTTGAGGTGGCGGGACGCATTGCTTTGCGAGAGCGCGGTCTCCTCGACGATCTGGCCGACCGAACGCTCGCTCTGGCAGATCGAGTGAAGGATGCGCAGACGCGCCGGCTCGGAGAGAACGAGGAAGTAGCGCGCGACCGATTCGAAGACCTCGTCCATCTCGTCCATGACATTCCTCTGCGCCAAGCCCGTCATCTTATGAGCATGAACGCATAGAGGAATAGGTAGTTCCACCCCTGTCAGGGCCGCGACGACGGTCTCTAATCGGCTCACCCCATGGACGTCGCCCTGCCCCTTCCTTCGATCCTGAACGTGGAGTCCGGCCGGATCACCGTGCTCCTCTTCTCGCAGCCGGGCTGCGAGTTCTGCGCCGAGATCCGAGAGCACTACCTGCGGCCGATGTTGTCCTCGCGAGCGGGGCGGATGAGGGTGGCCGAAGCCGGCATCGAGTCGACGGATCCCATCCGCGGCTGGAACGGCCGCGTCACGACGCAGCGCGACTTCGCGCGCGCACTCGACGTCCGGTTCGCGCCGACGGTCATGTTCTTCAGCTTCCAGGGCCGACCGATCGCCGCGCCGATCGTCGGGCTGTCGAAGGACTACTTCGGGGCCTATCTGGAACAACGTCTTCGGGTTGCGATGCAGGCCGCCGCCCCGAATCTCACCGAATGATCCCCGCGCCTCGCGATCCGCGTTCGCGCCAACGATTTCTGCAAAGGAGTTCCTCATGACTGCACTTTCCCGACGCTCGGCTGCTTTGTTGGGCGTCACCGCCCTGGCCGCGGCCTCGCTCCCGTCCGCTGCCGCGGCTGCCGGCCCGACCAGGAACAAGGTCGTGTTCCAGGTCAGCGACTCCGATCCGGCCAAGTGGAACCTCGCCCTCAACAATGTCAGGAATCTGCAGACCGAGTTGCCCGACGACGAGTCGGACATCGAGGTGGTCGTGTACGGGCCGGGCATCGGCATGCTCAAGGGCGACTCCCCGGTCGCGCATCGCATCGCCGACGCGCTGAAGAACGGCGTCAAGGTCGTGGCCTGCGAAAACACCATGAAGGGCATGAAGCTCACCTACGCCGACATGCTTCCCGCCATCGGCTACGTCCCGGCCGGCGTGGTCGAGATCGTGCGCAAGCAGCAGCAGGGCTATTCGTACGTCCGTCCCTGAACCGGCGGACGCTTCCGTGAGCGCGTCGACGACGCGGCGCAGCCGCGTGCGGACGATGGGCGAAAATGCGCCATGTCCGACGCCGGTTTCCAGCAGCTCAGCCACCAGGTCGTCGCCCTCGGCTTCGTGATCGCGGTGGTCTTCGGGTTCGTGGCGCAGCGATCGCGCTTCTGCACGATGGGCGCGATCGCCGACCTGGTCATCACCGGCGACCGCGCCCGCATGCGCATGTGGCTGGCCGCCGCCGGCACCGCCGTCATCGGCTTCAACCTCATGGTCTGGCTCGGCTGGCTGAAGGCCGGAGACAGCATCTATGCAGGGCCGCGCATCCTCTGGCTCTCGGCCCTCGCCGGTGGCCTCATGTTCGGCGCCGGCATGGTGCTCGCGTCGGGATGCACGAGCAAGAACCTTCTGCGTGCCGGCACCGGCAACCTGAAGGCGCTCGTCGTCCTGATGGTCGTGGCGCTCGCCGGCTTCGCGACCTTGAAGGGCATCACCGGCGTCGTCCGCGCCAGCGTCTTCGACCCGGTCGCCGTCAACGTCGCGACCCAGCAGGACTTGCCGACGCTCGCCAGCCAGGCGTTCGGCCTGAGCCCGCGCACCGCCGCCGCGCTGCTCGGCGCGGCGATCGGCCTGTCGTTCCTCGGCGCCGCGCTGCGCCCGGGTGCTGGCCATTCGGGCGATCACGTGTTCAGCGGGGTCGCCATCGGCGCGCTGATCGTCGCCGCCTGGTGGAACTCCGGTGTCCTCGGCTTCGTGGCGGAGAGTCCCGAGTCGCTGGAGCCTGTCTTCGTCGCCACCAGCACGCACCGGATGGAAGCCCTCAGCTTCGTCTCGGCGGTGAGCTATGCGGCCGACTATCTGCTGTTCTTCAGCGATGCCTCCAAGGCCCTCACGGTCGGCATCGTCTCGGCCGTCGGCCTGGCGATCGGTGCCTGGCTCCACGCGATGACGAGCCGCAGCTTTCGATGGGAAGGATTCCACACGGTCTCCGACCTGCGCAATCACCTCGTCGGCGGCACCCTCATGGGCATCGGCGGCGTGACCGCGCTCGGCTGCACGATCGGGCAGGGACTCTCCGGGATCTCGACACTGAGCGTGACGAGCATCATCGCTGTCGCTTCGATCGTCGCGGGCGCCGCGGCGACCGTGAAGCTGCAGATGCGGGCGATGCTGCATGATTCCGGGCCCTCGTCTTCGCCTCGCAAGCCGCCGACACTCGTTCCGTCAGAGGACTGAGGTCAGTCAGCCTGATCCGCAGGGTCCTTCCGTTCCGTTGTCGCATTGACCTCGGCGCCGATCAGGACGGCCCAGGACGACAGCAGGAACCACAGCAGCAGGACGACGACGGCGCCCATCGACCCGTACGTCTGGTTGAAGTGGCCGAACCAGCGCACGTAGAGCGAGAACAGCCCGGACGCGATCATCCAGATCACGACGGCGACGAACGCGCCCCGGCTCACCCACGACCAGCGTGGCCTGTCGCGGCAAGGGCCGTAGCGGTAGACGAGCACCAGTGCGATCCAGAACGAGCTGGCGACGATCGGCCACCGCAGCCATCCGATCGCAGCACGGACCACCCCGCTCACTCCGGCTGCCTCGCCCACGATCGGCAGGAGCACGATGAGGGTAGCCGCCAGGAGCATGCCGACGATCGCGACGCTGGACAGCGCCAGCGATGTGCCGAAGCGAAGGAGGTACCCTCGCCGCTCCTTCAGGTCGTAGGCGACATTGAGCGCCTGCATCAGCGTGCGCATGCCGGCCGAGCCGGCCCACAGGGCGACGACAACGCTGCCGAGCGTGCCCAGGCCGAGCGCTCCGTGGTCGGCGCGGGTGAACTTTTCGAGCTGGCGAACCACGAGTTCCGCCGAGGCATGCGGCAGCAACCGCCCGAGAGTGTCGAGCTGGCGCGTCAGGTGGTCGGGGTCGAACAGCAGGCCGATGGTCGAGACGATCGCCGCCAGCGCCGGAAAGATCGCCAGCAGGCCGTAGAAGGCGACGCCGGCAGCGATGACGTGGAGCCGGTCCTCGCCGACCTGCTCCTTGATGCGCAGCGCGATCGTTCGCCAGTCCTCGGGAATGATCCTCGCCATGGCTGCCTTCCTCGTCACCGCCGCAGCTTGACACGAGCGGGCCGAAGCCGCGTCGGTCAGGCGATCGGGCCGGAAAAGAAGAACGCGAGACCGAGCAGGACGTAGACCCCGATCAGCAGCACGCCCTCGAACCACGTCGTCTCGCCATCGGTCGAGATCGCGTTAACGATGAAGGCTGCGCTGGCGATGGCGAAGAGTCCGAGCGGGTTGCCGAAGACCAGCGTCATCGGCCGACCCATCAGCCACGAGCCGAGAACGAGCAGCGGGGCGACAACGAGGGCGACCTGGATCGCGGAGCCGATGCAGATGTTGAGGACCAGTCCCATCTTTCCCTGGCGCGCGAACCATGCGGCAGCGAAGAGGTCCGATGCCGTGCCAACCAGCGCCAGCACGATCACGCCGATGAAGACCGGTGACAGGCCGAGCGACGCTGATGTCGCCTCGAGCGCACCGGAGACGAGGTGCGCCTCCATGGCGACGGCAGCCGTGCCGACGACGAGCACCGCCAGGGAGATCCAGAGCGGCCAACCGGCGCCGTCGCTCTCGTCTCGGGTGTCGTCGCATGCGAACACGTCGCGGTGGGTCACGAGCGTGTAGACGAGGTTGGCGACGTAAAGCAGCAGCAGCACGACCGACACGCCGATGCTCAGATGCTCGTCGATCAGGGCCGGGTCGGTCGGGTTCGACAGATGACGACTGGTGTAGTCGAACACGGCCGGGAGCAGAAGGGCGATGACGACAAGGATCAGCAGGCTGGAAAGCTGCCCGGCCTTTTCTCGGTTGAAGAGCTGGCGGGTTCGACCGATGCTGCCGACGACCACGGCCAGGCCGAGGCCGAACAGGCTGGTGCCCACGATGGACCCCGTGATCTGGGCGCGCACGACGTCGGCGTGGCCCGCGGCAAGCACGAAGAACGCCAGGATGATCTCGGCCAGACTGCCGAAGCTGACGTTCAGGAGCCCGCCGATCGCCGAACCGACGCGGCTGGCGACCTGCTCCGTCGCCCGCCGGATCCAGTCGGCCAGCACCCCGATCGCCACGGCCGCGGCGATGAAGGTCCACACGCCGCCGAGCGAGGTGAGATAGCGCAGTGCCGGCGCGACCGGGACGACGAGCAGCAGACCGAGCGGAAGCCAGAGCCGCTTCAGCATCGGCGCCCGCCGTCGACGACGCTCGGTATCCGAAGGTGGGCCGGGTGCATGTAGGCCATTGCGCCGCAAAGGGCCGGTGCAGGCATGTAGCTTGTCGCGCCGTCAGCGAGCCGGCCGCCCCCGCTCGCGCGTATTGCGGCGGACGCGTTCGTACACCGCAGCGCCCAGCGCCGCCACCAGTGCGCCCACGCTCCAGCCCCCAAGCACATCCGTCGCCCAGTGCACATCGAGGTACACACGACTCGTGCCGATCGCGAGCGGGGCGACGCTGCCGAGCGTTGCAGCAGATTGCGCGGAGATCAAGTCCTCTCGCCACAGGACGTACGCGAGCGTCGGGAATACCGCCGCCGACGCGGTCGCGTGCCCGCTGGGGAAGGCATAGGTCAACTCGTGCCGGCGCGCGCCACCCGGCGGGCGAGCACGACGATAGACGCGTTTAATGGCGAGAAAGAGCGCTGTGGCTGCTGCTGGCGCCAGGACGATGGCTCCCGCGATCGGCAGGCCGCGCCGCCGCCACAACCACGCGGCCGTCACCGCAGTGAACGGAACGATGACAGAGGGCGCGCCGACTCGCGTGACCAGGCGGAATGCTCTCAGCGCAGCGACTTGCTGATGATCCAGCACCCAGGCCCGGATCGGCTCGTCGAACGGCGCAGCTTCATGGTTGAACACGTCCTCGCCCACCTTGGCGCAGGCGGCCATCGCGGCCGCAGAGATGGTCACCAGCGCCGCCGTGTGCGAGCCGAGCGTCTCAGGTCGCCGCGCGATGCCTGGCGGTCGGCGACTGGGGTTCGAAGGGTGCATGTTCCGGCCCGGAGAACTGCGATTGCAGATGTTATTTGGGTGCGCTGATGGGCCTATTCCGAAGCGACGTCCAGAGGAAATCCGATGCGCTCCGATCAGCCCTTGACCGCTTTGGTGTTCACCGCGGCCTCGGCCAGCTCCGTCAGCAGATCGTCGACGATGTGCATGTCCTTGACGGCCTTCTCCAGCTTGTCGCTGTCGTCCTGGAGCTTGAGGGCGCGAGCGAAGGCCGCGACGGTGCCGAAACCGGTGATGCCGTAGTGGGTCATGCGCTGGTACTGGGCGATGATCGCGGCGTCGAGCACGGCGCCCTTTTCCGGTGCTTCCTCGATCGTGTGCTTGAGGGCTTCCCTGACCAGGCCCTCCATGCCCTTGCAATGCTCCTTCGAGACCTCGCCTTTCTGGGCCTCGATGAGCCTCTTGAGCATGCTGGTGTGACGTTCGATGCCCTCGGGCGAGGCGTCGAGCTTCGACTTCAGCTTCGAGTTCGTCGCCTGCGGCGAAATCTTCTTGAGCGCCCGAACCATCTGGTCGTTGGCCGACCACAGGTCCTTCAGTTCGTCGACGTAGAGCTCTTGCAAGTTGCTGATCTTGGCCATGTTCGGTCTCCGATAGGGGGTTGGGTCCGCCGGAACCGACGGCCTCGCCCCGTCTTGGCAAAGCAGGTTCCCGCGTCGTGAAAGCCAGCCCGACGACGACTCAAAAAGGCGCCGCGCCGACCACGTCAGCGCCATCGATCGCTTTCGCTGAACCCTCAGTTGACGTTGATGACGCGCAGTCCCATGAGCTTGCCGCCGACCTTGTCGAGGATGTGGATCGTCGTCTGGCGCGGCTTGAAGCCGGTGGGCAGGGGCAGACTGCCGCGTACCGTGTCGTAGAGCCCGATCGAGACCGGCACCGGGGGCAGCGAGACCGTGTCGGCGGCGCGACCGGACGCGCCGGCAACGACGAGCTGCATCACGCCGCCGAACGGGGTCGCGCCCGCGCGCTCCCTCGAAAGTACGACGTTGTAGGCCAGCGCATCGCCTTGCACCTCGAAGCGCGCGGCACGCACGGCCACCGGCCCGTTGCGCGGATCGGGTGGCAGCGACGCGACCAGGGACGCGATGTCGTGCTGCAGTCGCTGCACGGCCTCGCCCTTCACGTCCCGCTCCGACGCCAGCCGCTTGATCTCGTCGAGCGAGCCACGCAGCCGGTCGGAAGTCGTGGTGAGCTCAGCCTGCATCCGCTGCCGTTCGGCATCTGCGTGCTCGAACGACTTGCGCAACTGTGTCGAGGCTTCGGCGGTGAGGCGGGGCGGCAGGTACCGCTCTTGCATGTAGAGCACACCGCCGGCGCCAATGCCGATTCCGAGCAGGATGAGCACCAGCCAGCGGGGCACCCGCCAACGCGACCGGCGTCGACCGTACGGCTCGAAGGGAATGGGTTTGGAGGATCCGAACATGTGGGGGATGGTCGCAAGCAGCGCGCGCCGCGCGAGCGGGTCGAAGGGGCGCACGCAGGGTGCTGCCGCCGCGCCCAGGGGCACGGGACTCGGGCCCGGAGGTTACCGGCTGCAGTATCGGGAGTGCCGCAACGCCGCACATTTCCCTACGCCTTGGTGCGATAAGGCGACGATGCACCCGCGCTGAGCGCGCTCCCTGCTCGCGTGCCACGGGAGCGGCGGAGACCCCTGTCAGAGCTTTAAGGTATGGAAGGGGTTGATTGCTTGCAAACCCGCACGATCGGTGGTCTGCCCGGAGGGACTCGAACCCCCGACCTGTTGCTTAGAAGGCAACTGCTCTATCCAGTTGAGCTACGGGCAGCAAGGGCCTGGAGGCCGGATCAGATCTGGTCGGGGCGGCGGGATTCGAACTCGCGACCTACTGGTCCCAAACCAGTTGCGCTACCAGGCTGCGCTACGCCCCGAACGGTGGCCATTGTATGGGGCGTTCTCCTGAGAGCCGCCCCCGCGACGCAAGCTGTCAGGGCGACTCGTCCGCCGCTGGCGACGCGGGCAGCAGCAGCTGGCGCGAGACCGAGACGCATTGCTGGATGTGCTGCTCGCACACGTAGCGCAGCGACGAGTACGTGAGCACGGCCGATACCGCCTGGCCGGCGATGGGCACGAACTTCGCCGCCTGCTGCGCGGTCAGGCGCACGCCGACGATGCGCAATGCCTTCATCACCAGCTCGCGCGTGACCATGCGGCCGATCAGAAGCCCGCCGCCCGCCGAGATCGCCTTGTAGACGACGACGCGCCGGTCGGGCGCGAGACGCTCGATCTGCGACGGCGTCAGCCCGAACGCCTCGTTGATCTGCGGGATCAGGCGCATCAGCACGGCGATGTCGGTGACCCAGTCGATGCCCGGCAGCGGCACGACAGCGACGCCCGCGGCCATCATCGCGCGCCGGCTGACGAGCCGGCGGCAATGACGCACGACGTCATCGATCTCGTGCGTCGAGGCCGGCACGACCGCCCAATCGACGGTGGGCTTGCGCGGGGAGCGTTTCAGGAAGTTCAACGTCGGCATGGCATCGGGTCGCGCAGGCGACGTGGCTTCGAGGGGGCGATCGCTCACGGGAACGACTGGGCCCAGATTTTCTCCAATCGCTTCGCACTGACGGGTTGCGGGGTCTTCAGCTCCTGGGCGAACAGGCTAACGCGCAGCTCCTCGAGCCACCAGCGGAACTCTTCGAGGCGGGCGTCGCGCGCGCCGCGTCGTTCGGCGAGCTTGCGCAGGTAACGCTGCTCCAGCGGGCGCAACTCGGCGATGCGCGTCCCGTCGCGGGCCGGGTCGGTGCGCAGCTTGTCGAGGCGCATCGCGATCGCCTTCAGGTAGCGCGGCAGGTGGCCGAGCCGATCCCACGGCGTGTCGACGACGAAGCGCTTCGGCACCAGGCGATCGAGCTGCGCCGCGATGTCGTCGGCGACCTCTCTCGGCGCCCTCGCCTCCTTGAGCTTTCGCTGCGTCGCGGCGAACTCGCCGAGCACGGCGGCGGCGAGGCGCGCGATCTCCTGCGCGATCAGCATGACGCGGCCGCGGCCGGCGTCGACACGGCGCGCGAACGCCGCTGCGTCGCCGGGCAGGGGCTCGGCGAGGAATGCACGATCGAGCGCGACGTCGACGATCTGGGCGCGCAGCTCGTCGACCGTGCCGAGCGGCATGTAGGCAAGCGCCATCCGTTGCACCTCCGGGGCAAGACTTTTCTCCACCGACTTGAGCGTGTCGCGGATTTGCAGCGCGACCAGCCGGCGCAGGCCGACGCGGTGCTTCGCCGCGGCCGCCTCGGGCTCGTCGAAAACCTCGATCTCGACGTGCGTGTCCTTGTCGATCAGGGCCGGATAGCCGATCAGCGACTGGCCGCCGCGGCGCACCTCCAGCAGCTCAGGCAGGTCGCCGAAAGACCAGGTCGTGAAGGCCGCGGAGGCCGGCGAGACGTCTGCGCCCTGGGCAGTCGGCGGCGGCGGCGCTGTCGCCGCGCGCTTGTTCGGTGTCGGCACCGACGACGGCGCCGGCGGCCCGAGCCGGAGCGCGGCCAGCGCCTGGAACGCCGATCGCGCCTGCGCGCCGAGGCTTGCTTTCAGCTCGGCCAGCCGGCGCGACTCGCCGAGCTGGCGGCCATGCTCGTCGACCACACGCAGGTTCATCAGCAGGTGCGGCGCGAGCTGCTCGTGCTTGAAGTCGGCGCGGCGCAGCGGCAACCCGGTGCGTTTGGCGGCGTGCGCCGCGAGCGCGTCGACGAGGCTGCCGCCGCCGAATTCGACCTCGGCAATGAACTCGGCGGCGTACTCGGGCAAGGGCACGAGCCGGGAGCGCGGGCGCTGCGGCAAGGTCTTCGTCAGCGCGACGAGCTTGTCCTTCAGCATTCCCGGCACGAGCCATTCGCAGCGGTCCTCGCTGGCCGGATTGAGCGCGAAGATCGGCACCGTCACGGTGAGGCCGTCGTGTGCGTGTCCGGGCTCGTGCAGGTAAGTCGCGGCGCAGTCGACGCCACCGAGCCGCACGATCTTCGGAAACGCCGCAGTCGTGATGCCGGCGGCCTCGTGGCGCATCAGCTCGTCGCGAGTGAGCCACAGGAGCGTGGGCTGTCGCTTCGACTCTTCGCGATACCAGCGCTCGAAACTCGCGCCGCCGTGCAC
>JBDTJD010000149.1:0-7527 GCA_039935975.1 Caldimonas sp. | reverse complement strand
GTTCCGGCCGGGGCAGCCAACCACTTTTTTCACCATCAAAACCATATCCTTCTCGAGGAATCCACCATGAAGAACGCACTCATCGCCGTCGCTTTCCTGTTCGGCGCCGTCGGCGCCCACGCCCAAGCCACCACGGCCGCCAAGGAAGCCGGCAAGGCCACCGCCGAAACCGCCAAGCAGGCGACCGAGAACACCAAGGCCGCCGTGAGCAGCGAGCCGATGAAGACCGTGCACAAGGCCAAGGCCAAGATGCACAAGGCCAAGGCCAAGCACGCGGCCCACGAGGCGAAGGAAGCCACGAAGTAATCGGGCTTCCCGGTTCGGCGCCGTGCGAGCGGCGCCGCGCAGAACGAACGCGGCTCCGGCCGCGTTTTTTCTTTGCCGGACGGCAGGCCTGTTCGCCCCCGTCCTCGACCCCGCTGGGCATCGAGCGCCCGGACCTGCGTCCTATACTGGATCGAAGCGTGCCCAATCGCACCGCGCCGGCCGGATCGACCAGGAGAGCCCCTTGCAGATCGCAACGCGCCGTTTCGCCGACACCGTCGTCGCCCGGCCGGAAGGCCGGATCGACCACCGAAGCGCCGAGGCCTTCGAGACCGCGCTGGCGCCCTGGCTCGCCGAGGCGGGTGCCCGTCGCGGTCCGCTGGTCCTCGACTTTTCCGCCGTCGAGTACATCAGCAGCGTCGGCCTGCGCGTCCTGATGGTCGCAGCCCGGCGGATGCGCGAGCAGGAGGCGCCCTTGCTGGTCGCGGCGCTGCGGGGCGTGGTGGCGGAGATCTTCGCGATCAGCCGATTCGACCGCATCCTCATCGTCGCTGCGACGCTGGACGACGCGCTGGCGACATGCTCGCCCGAGGCCCTCGCGCAGTATCGGAGCGAGAACCGGAGCGCCAACCCCGAGACGGCGCCGTGAAGTCCGTTCGTGTCTGGGGCTGCCGCGGCTCGCTGCCGGTGGCGCTCACGGCCGCGGGCGTGCGGGAAAAGCTGATCGTCACGCTGCGCGCCGCGCGCGGCCGGGCGCTCGACTCGGAGGCCGACCTCGAGGCGGTGCTCGCTGGGCTGCCGTTCGCAGTCGCGGGCACCTACGGCGGCCACAGCTCCTGCGTGCAGATCGACACCGGCGGCACCGACCATTTCGTGTGCGACATGGGCAGCGGCCTGCGCCCGTTCGGCCAGGCCGCGATGGCGTGGCGCGACGGCCGGGCGCAGACCTTCCACGTCTTCATGTCCCACCTGCACTGGGACCACATCATGGGCCTGCCGTTCTTCGTGCCGGCCTTCGTTCCGGGCAACCGCGTCGTGATCTACGGCAGCCACCGCGAGCTCGAGTCGGCGCTGCGCCGGCAGCAGGAGCCTCCGTCCTTCCCGGTCGACTTCCGGATCTTCGGCGCGACGATGGAGTTCGTGCACCTCGAGCCCGGCCGGGTCCACGAGATCGCCGGCGTGCGCGTCACGACGATGCTGCAGCGACACGGCGGCGACTCGTACGGCTATCGCTTCGAATCCGGCGGCAAGACCGTCGTCTACTCGACCGACTCCGAGCACCCGCTCTCGGATCCGTCGCACACCGAGCGCTTCGTCGCCCTCTTCGGCGACGCCGACCTGGTGATCTTCGACGCCATGTACTCGCTCGCCGACGCGATCTCGGTGAAGGCCGACTGGGGCCACTCGAGCAACATCGTCGGCGTCGAGCTGTGCCAGATGGCGGGCGCGAAGCACCTGTGCCTGTTCCACCACGAGCCGGTGTTCGACGACGCCGCCATCGACGCGATGCTCGCCGAGACGCGCCGACTCGAGGAGATCACGCGCGGCGCGAAGGCGCTGCACGTCAGCGCGGCCTTCGACGGGATGGACATCGCGCTGTGACCGAGCGCCCGGCGGGCAGCGAGCCGGCCCGCGACCGCGACCGCATCGGCCTGGCCGGTGTCGCGGTCACGGTCCTCCTGGCCGGCCTCGTCTGGCTGCCGGCGCCGTGGGCCGACCGGCTCCAGTCGGCCTGGTTCGACGCCTGCCAGGCGATGGCGCCGCGCCAGGTGAGCCTGCTGCCCGTGACCGTGGTCGAGATCGACCAGAAGAGCCTGGCCGCGCTCGGCCAGTGGCCGTGGCCGCGCACCCGGCTCGCGCGTCTCGTGACGGCGGTCGCCCGTGCCGACGCGGCGGCGATCGGCATCGACATCCTGATGCCCGAAGGCGATGCGCTCTCGCCCGAGCGGCTGCTGGCGGAGACGGCGCCTCCCGATGACTCGGTCGCCCAGGCGCTGCGCTCGCTGCTCTCGAACGACGCGGTCCTCGCGAGCGCGCTCGCGTCGGCACCGACCGTGCTGGTCGTCGCCGGCACCGACGAGAAGACAAGCACGGTGCTGCGTGCTGCGCCGGTCACCGTCCAGGCCCGTGCGCCGGACCCGAAGGGCCTCGACGTCGCGACCCACGCCGGCGCACTCGCGTCCATCGACGAGCTCAACCGACAGGCCAGCGGCTGGGGGCTGATCTCGATCGACACGACGCGCGGCATCGTCCGGCGCCTGCCGCTGGTGGCCAGCATCCAGGGCACGCTGGTGCCGGCGCTTGCCGTCGAGATGCTGCGCGTCGCCTACGGCGCGTCGACCGTGCGCCTCGCCGCCTCGGGCCGCGCCGTGACCGCGCTCTCGGTCGGCGGCTTGCACGTGCCCACCGAGGCCGACGGGACCGTTCGCCCCTACTTCTCGCGCCACCGCGCCGACCGCTTCGTCTCGGCCGTCGATGTGCTCGACGGCCACGTCGACCCGGCCTTGCTGAGCCGGCAGCTCGTCCTCATCGGCCCGACGGCGATCGGCTTCCAGGAGCTCCACGACACGCCGATCGGCGAGCGGATGTCGGGCAGCGAGATCCAGGCGCAGCTGCTCGAGAACCTGATCGACGGCACGTCGCTGCGTCGTCCCTCGTGGGCACGCGCCGTGGAAGCGCTGTTCGTGCTGCTGGCGGGGACCCTCCTGGCGTGGGCGCTGCCGCGCCATTCGCCGCGCCGGGTCGGCGCGCTGATGCTCGTGCTCGTCGCCGTGCCGCTGCTCTTTGCGTTCGCGCTCTTTCGCAGTCGCGGCCTGCTCCTCGATGCGGCGATGCCCGCCGTCTCGTTGCTCGTGCTGTTCGGCGTGCTCCTCATGCTCGCGCTCACCGAGTCGATCCGGCAGCGCCGCTCGCTCGAGACCGTCGTCCAGACGCAGCGCGAAAAGAGCGCGCGCATCGCCGGCGAGCTCGAGGCCGCGCAGCGCATCCAGTCGGCGAGCCTGCCGCGCGCCGACCTGCTGGAAGGCGACGAGCGGGTCGATCTGCACGCCGCGCTGACGCCGGCGCGCGAGGTCGGCGGCGATCTCTACGACTTCTTCAAGCTCGACGACGATCGCCTCTTCCTGCTGATCGGCGACGTCGCCGGCAAGGGCCTCTCGGCCTCGATCTTCATGGCCGTGAGCAAGGCCCTCTACAAGGGCGCGATGATCCGCGCGCCGCACGCCGACATCGGCGACATCATGAGCGCGGCCAACGCCGAGGTGTCGCGCGACAACGCCGAAATGCTCTTCGTCACCCTGTTCGCCGCCATCCTCGACCTGGAGAGCGGCGAGCTCACGTACTGCAACGCCGGCCACGACAACCCTTATCGCCTGGCGCCCGGCGCGGCGCGGCCCGGTCGCATCGTCGACGGCGACGGGCCGCCGCTCTGCGCGCTGGGCGACTACGACTATCGCAGCGCGCGTCTGCGTCTCGTGCCGGGCGAGATGCTCTGCTGCATGACCGACGGCGTCGCCGAGGCCGAGGACCCGGCCGGCACGCTGTACGGCCATGGCCGCGTCGAGCGGGCGCTGGTCGGCGCGAGCGTCGGCACGGCCTCGACGCGCGCGGTCGTCGACGCCCTGCAGGCCGACGTTCTCGCCTTCGCCGACGGCGCCGAGCCGAACGACGACGTGACGATCCTCGCAGTGCGCTGGAACGGCCCGACGCGATGAACGCGCAGTCAGCGCACCAGGATCTCGACGCGGCGATTGCGCGGCTCGGCAACGCCTTCGCCGGTAGCCACCGCCGGCTCGCGCTTGCCGCGGCCGACCGCCACGATCTTGTCGGCCGCGAGGCCGCGCGCCACGAAGGCGGCACGGACGACGTCGGCGCGCTGGCGCGACAGCACGTCGTTCGCGACGTCGCCGCCCACGGTGTCGGTGTGGCCGATGACGATCACGTCGGGCACCGGCCGCCTCGCGATCTCGGCGAAGACGCCGTCGACGATCTTCTTCGAATCGTCGGTGAGCTCGTCCTTGCCATCGACGAAGAAGAGCGTGAACTGGGCCGGCGGCAGCGGCTGCGCGGCGAGCGCGGCGCCGTAGCGCGCCTGCACCTCCGGGGCGCTCGACGCGAAGGCCTCCGGGCCGTCTCGGTTCAGGCGCGCCGCTGCATAGGGTCGGTCGAGCACGACCTGACGCTCGCCGCGGCTGACCGTCACGGACGTCTGCAGGCCCGACGGATTCGGCAGCAGGACGATCTGCTCCCGGGGCGCGGCGCAGGCCGCGACCAGCGCAACCAGCGCGGCGCCGAGCGCCAGCCGCAGCCAGCTAGTCATCGACCGACACCACGAACTCGGTGCCGCGCACGCCGAGCACTGCCGAGGGCGTCCGCACGGTCATCGCCTGCGGCGACTTCTTGGCGATGCGCCCCGAGATCACGGCGAGCGTGCCGCGGCGCAGCTGCGCGTCGAAGCGGCCCTGGCTGGTCGTCGGATCGAACTCGAACCGCTCCAGCGACAGGATGCTGTTCGGTCCGGCCGAGAGCAGCGAGTTGTCGCGCATCGTGATGCCTACCGAGCTGTCCGCGCCCGTTCTCAGGACGTCGTCGGCCTCGAGGAGCAGGCCGACCTGGCCGGGCAGCGACTGCCCCTTGCGGTCGACGGTGACGCTGCCCTGCGCCACCTTGATCTGGCCGACGTCGGCCCGGGCCGACGCGACCCCGCCGAGCACGGACAGCACCAGGAGCAGGGCGGGCCATCGAAGCAGGAGCGTTGGCGTCATGGTGAGGCCTCCAGAAGCGGATCGGCATCGACGGCCGCGGCACGGCGAGCTTAACCGCGCCCGCGGCCCGTACTCATGACGATTGCCGAGACCCGCACCTGGCCGGCCCGGATGACGCAACTGTCAGAGGCGACCGCGTTCGTCGAATCGTTCTGCACGGCGCACGCGCTGGCGGCGGACGATGCGCTGCACCTCGTGCTCTGCGTCGAGGAGCTGTTTACCAACACCGTCGTGCACGGGCACGGCGGAGACTGCGATGCGCCGGTGCGCATCGCCCTGCGCGCGGCGCCCCGGCACGTCGAGCTCACCTACGAAGACCACGCTCCGCCGTTCGATCCGGTCGAGCACCTCGCCGGCGCCGCGGCGGAGCTCGACGCCGACCGCGAAGAGCGACCCGTGGGCGGTGTCGGCATCGCCCTGGTGCTGCGGACGGCCAGCCGCGCTCGTTACGTGCGCGAGGGCGACTGCAACCGCCTCCTGCTGACGATCGCGCGAGCTCCGCGCTAGCCGCGGGTCGTCAATACGTCTCGAGGTGCAGCCGGCCTTCCTGCTTGAGCGTCGCGCCGAGCGTCGACCACGAGAGCTTCGCCTCCTCGGCGACCTCCCGCATGGCGAGCAGCACGCCCTCCTCCATCGCCTTCAGCCCGCATACGTAGAAGTGCGCGTTCGGGTCGGCGAGCAGGCGCGCGAGATCGGCCGCGCGCTCGCGCATGAGGTCCTGCACGTAGCGCCTGGGCTGGCCGGGCGTGCGCGAGAAGGCGAGGTTGATGTCGATGAAGTCCTTCGGCAGGCTCGTCAGCGGGCCGAAGTAGGGCAGCTCCTCGCGCGTGCGGGCGCCGAAGAAAAGCATCAGCTTGCCGCCCTCGAACCGGCCGGTCTTTCGCTGCCGGCGCCGCCATTCGGTCATCGCCCGCATTGGCGCGCTGCCGGTGCCGGTGCAGATCATGACGATGTGCGACTTCGGATGGTTCGGCATCAGGAAGCTCTGGCCGAAAGGGCCGACGACCCGGACCACGTCGCCGACCTTCAGGTCGCAGACGTAGTTCGAGCCGACGCCCCGAAACGGCCGTCCCTGGTGGTCTTCGGTGACGCGCTTCACGGTGAGCGAAAGGTTGTTGTAGCCGGGCCGCTCGCCGTTGCGCGGACTGGCGATCGAATACTGGCGCGGCACGTGGGCGCGTCCGTGCGCGTCGAGGCCGGGCGGCACGATGCCGATCGACTGCCCCTCGAGCACCGGGAACGGCACGGCGCCGAAGTCGAGCACGATGTGATGGGTGTGGCTGGCGAAGCCGTCCTCGGTGCAATCGACGTTGCCGACGACGGTGGCCGTCGCCGGCTGCTTCGGCGTGAAGGCGTTGGTCACCGGCGTCTCCGCGGACCACGGCGGCGCCTTCGAGCCGTACGCCGCCGAGTTGAACGGTGCCTCGCCGGCGGCGGCGGCCGGGCCTGCTGCCGGCACCGGTGCGCCCTGCGACGCGACCGCGGCTTCGGCCGAGACGCCCTCGGCAGCAAGTTGGTCGGGCGTGAGCTCGGCCGGCAGCTCGTCCCAGGTGAGCTGGTCCTCGATGGCGTAGGCGAGCGACTTCGGCACCGTGCGCCAGTTGTCGATCGAGCCGGTCGGGCAGGGCGAGATGCACGCCATGCAGAGGTTGCAGACGTCCGCGCGGACGACGTAGTTGCGGTCGTCGTGGGTGATCGCGCCGACCGGGCAGGTCGCCTCGCAGGTGTTGCAGCGGATGCAGATCTCGGGATCGATGAGATGCTGCTTGATCACCTCTGCGGGCGTGAGGACGAGGGCTTCCATGCTCATTCGCGAATGATCGTCCGGATCGCGCTCAGCCGAAGCGAACGTACTCGAAATCGACGGGCTGCTTGTTGATGCCCATCGCCGGCGGCGCGATCCAGTTCGCGAACTTCCCGGGCTCGACGACGCGGCCCATCAGCGACGAGACGAAGGCCCGGTCGGATTCCGTCGGCAGCCACTCGGCCTCGCGCTGCTTCCACTCGGCCTCGCTCACCACCTGCCCTTCGGGCGACATGCGGATGCCGGCGAGCGCGCCGATCCTGCGGTTGAAGGCCTTGTGCGGAACCACGAGCCGTGTCGGGATGCCGGCCTTCTCGAGCACCTTGTTCCAGCGACCGACGCCGGCCACCGAATCCTTGATGAAATCGTCGCGCAGCACCTCGTTCAGCGCATTGAGCATCGGCACGTCCTTCTCGACGAGCTGGCCGTTCTGCACTTCGAGCACCTTGTAGGTCTGGCCCTTCAGCACGTGGTCGTCGACGCGCTTGCCTTCCTCGTAGCGCCCTTTCAGGCCCGACGAGTAGAAGGTGGCGGCGTTGCTCGACTGGTCGGCGCCGAACAGGTCGATGGTCACCGAGTAGTGGAAGTTCAGGTAACGCTGGATCGTGGCCAGGTCGATCGCGCCGGCCTCGCGGATCGTCTTCGGGTCATCACTCTTTCGCTCGTTCATCACCTGCGCCGTGCGCTGGAGCACGC
>JBDTJD010000148.1:0-5942 GCA_039935975.1 Caldimonas sp. | reverse complement strand
AGTCGCTTCAACTGGTCGGTCTTGCGGGGCCCGAGCACCTCCTCGACGCTCTCGTGGTGGGCGTCGACGCGCTCGGTCAGACGAGCCACGGTCTCCAGGCCTCGGTCACTGATGAAGACCAGGACCTTGCGGTTGTCGACCGCGTCGGCGGCGCGCTGGACGACGCCGCGGCTGACGAGCTTGTCGATGTTCTTGGTGAGCGCAGGACCGTTGAGGAGCACGCGCTCGGCCAGTTCGCCCATCGAGCAGCCCTGCTCGTCGGAGAGCACCTGCAGGATGCGCCAGTGCTCTTCGGTGAAGTCGGCGTCGCCGATCGACTGCCCGAGGCCGATGCGCATGTGCCGGTGCGCGGACGCCAGCAGAAACGAGAGATAGCGCGTCAGATCTTGCTCGACCATCGTGTTTACGATAGATAGCGTTCTAATGAACGATTCTATCCTCCAAAGCTTTCCGCGGAAAGCTTTACCGGGGAGCGGATGCTGCAGGATGGGAGTGCCATGAAGCCGGACAGTGGGTCGCGACACCGCAAGGCGCCGGCGCCGGACGCGACCGCGGCGCTGCTCGTGGTCGACGTCCAGAACGGCTTCGTCACCGGGGGGGGTCTGGCGGTGCCGCGTGGCGAAGAGGTCGTGCCGGTCATCAACCGCATCGCGCCGGCATTCGTCAATGCCGTGCTGACGCAGGACTGGCATCCGCCAGGGCACGCGTCGTTCGCGAGCAGCCATTCCGGCAAGCAGCCGTACGACTCGGCCGAGCTCGCCTACGGCGCGCAGGTGCTCTGGCCCGACCACTGCGTGCAGGGCACGGCCGATGCTGCGCTCCACGCCGATCTGCACGTTCCGCAGGCGCAGCTCATCGTGCGCAAGGGCTTCCACGCCGGTGTCGACAGCTATTCGGCCTTCCAGGAGGCCGATCGCAAGACGCCCACCGGGCTCGACGGATACTTGCGTCAGCGCGGTATCTCGCGTCTCTTCATCACCGGACTCGCGACAGATTTCTGCGTCGCATGGACCGCCCTGGATGCCTGTCGCCTCGGCTACGACACCTGGGTGGTCGAGGACGCCACCCGGGCCATCGATCTCGACGGCTCGCTCGATGCGGCGTGGCGCGAGATGGAAGCCGCCGGCGCCGGACGTATGCTGTCCGCCGATATCGCGGTCTCCTGAGCCCGAGCCCGCCGCATGTCGCCGGCGCTGGCACAAGACATGCAATTCCAAGTCACGATCATCGTTACCGACGCAGTCGAAACGTATCTGGAGCGACCATGATGGGCTCAACCTGCGGCCTCGCCCTCGCGAATGGCCTGAAGACCTACGGATCCGGCACGCGCGACAGAGCCGCACGCTGGGCCGGCGCGATCGACACCGAGAGCGGCGATCTGGAAATGCGACGCGAGGTGCGCATCGCGTTGTGCGTGCCGCTGGGCGGCCTCACCGGGATCTGGGGTCCGTCGGCCGTGGCGTCGGCACGGCTCGCGGCGGCCGAGCTGAACGAAGCGGCCGGCATCGGCGGCCGGACCTGCCAGTTGATCATGGTGGATGCCGACGACGATGCGCCGATGCTCGAAAAGGTGCTCGGCGATCTGGTCCATGGCGGGGAGGTCGACGCGCTGGTCGGGATGCACACCAGTCACGTGCGCCAGCGCATCCTCGAGACAGTCGGCGAGCAGCTTCCTTTCGTCTACACGCCGCTCTACGAGGGTGGCGAGTGCACGCCCGGGGTTTTCGCGATCGGCGAGACGCCGGCGCGGCAGCTGAAGCCGGCGATTGCCTGGCTCGCACGGCGCGAGCGCCCGCAACGCTGGGCGCTGCTCGGCAACGACTACGTCTGGCCGCGGGTCTCGAACCGCCTGGCACGCGGCTACATCGCGGGCTGCGGCGCGGCCGTCGTCTCCGAACAGTACGTGCCGCTGCACACGACGGACTTCTCGGCGCAGCTCGGCGCGCTACGGCGCTCCGGGGCCGACGCGGTGCTGCTGTCGCTGGTCGGAGAGGATGCGATCGCGTTCAACCGGGCTTTCGGCGAGGAGGGCTTCGCCCCCTCGACGCTGCGGCTCTCGTGCGCGATCGAGGAGAACGAGCTGCTCGCGATCGGCGCCGCGAACACCGAGCGACTCTATGTGGCCTCCAGCTACTTCGCCGCGCTCACCACGGATGCGAACCTGTCCTTCAAGGAGCGCTACCACGCCCATTTCGGCGATCGCGCGCCGACCCTCAATTCGCTCGGCCAGTCGACCTACGAAGGCGTGCACTTCCTCGCCTCGCTGTTCGAGCGCGGCCTGATCGAGCGCTCGCAGTGGAAGCGCGTGGGCCGCGAGCCGATCAGCTACCGGAGCGCGCGCGAAGCGGGCTATGCCGGTGACGGCATGAACATGGCCCCCATCTACATGGCCCGCGCCGAAGGGCACGCCTTCAGGGTGATCAGTCGCCTGTAGTGGCAAACACTTTCCAAGGCAAACAAACTACTTGACTCGGAAAATATCGCCACCCACAATGCCTTGGGCACCGGGCGATCCCCGAGCATCTGCGCGGCCCGCAGCCGGGCGCCGTCCCGGCACGCGGCTTTCCTACCTTCGTTCGAGTTGGAGTCCTCCATGGCGGTCAAACGTCCTTCCTCCGGCCAGCTGCGCAGCGTCGCACTGAGCCTCGGCATTCATCTCGACGAGGCCAAGGCCGAAGCCTATCGGGAGCTCCTGCAACCGAACTTCGATGCCTACGATGCGATCGACGAGATGCCGGACTTCGTGCCCAAGGTGAAGTACCCGCGCGGCGCTTCGCACCTGCCGACCGGGGATGAGAATCGCTACGGCGCCTGGTACGCGAAGGCGACCATCAAGGGCGCGCCCGGAGGCAAGCTTGCCGGCAGGACGGTCGCCATCAAGGACAACGTGTGTGTCGCCGGCGTGCCGATGATGAACGGCTCGCCGACCATGGAAGGTTTCGTGCCGACGGTCGACGCGACCATCGTCACCCGGCTGCTCGACGCCGGTGCGACGATCGTCGGCAAATCGGTCTGCGAGATGTTCTGCTTTTCCGGCGGCTCGCACACCAGTGCGCCCGGGCCGGTGCACAACCCGTATCGCATGGGGTATTCGGCGGGCGGGTCGTCGTCCGGCAGTGCGGCGCTCGTCGCGGCCGGCGAGGTCGATCTCGCGATCGGTGGCGACCAGGGCGGCTCGATCCGGATGCCGGCTTCGTATTGCGGGATCTACGGAATGAAGCCGACCCATGGTCTCGTTCCTTACACCGGCGTGATGCCGATCGAGGTGACGATCGACCATACCGGGCCGATGACTGCGAACGTCACCGACAGCGCGCTGATGCTCGAGGTGCTCGCCGGCCCCGATGGGCTCGATCCGCGTCAGCACGCGGGGCAGAAAGCGAAGCCCTACACCGAGCTGATGAAGGGCGGCGTCAAGGGGCTGAGGATCGGCGTCGTCACGGAAGGCTTCGCCTGGCCGCAGTCGATGCCGCAGGTCGACGAGAAGGTGCGCAAGGCGGCGGAGCGCCTCGCGAGCCTCGGCGCGAAGGTGAGCGAGGTTTCCGTGCCGATGCACCGCGTCGGGCCGGCGATCTGGCTGCCGATCGCCGCCGAGGGGGCGACCCAGCAGATGATGAAGAACAACGGCTACGGGTTCAACTACAAGGGATTCTTCGACACCGCGCTGATCAACTACCACGCCGACTGGAGAAAGCGCGCCGACGAGTTGTCCGAGACGCTGAAGATGACCATGGTGCTGGGCGAATATTTCATCCAGGAGTACCACGGCAGCTTCTACGGCAAGGCGCAGAACCTCAGCCGGCAACTGAAGCTTGCCTACGAGAGTGCCTTGGCCGACTTCGACCTGTTGCTGATGCCGACGCTGCCGCTGACCGCAACGCCGCTGCCGAAGGCCGACGCTCCGCTCGCGGAGGTGATCCAGCGTGCCTTCGAGATGCTGCCCAACACCTGCCCGATGGACCTCACGGGACACCCGGCCATGAGCATTCCCTGCGGCCTGGTCGACGGCTTGCCGGTCGGCCTGATGCTGATCGGCAAGGACTACGACGAGGGCACGATCTACCGCGCCGCGTACGCCTTCGAGCAGTCCGGCGAATGGAAAACGTTTTGAGATTCCGCCCGGTGCCGCGGCGACCCGGGGTCGCCGGCCACCGGGGCCTCCACCTCGAACTCCAACACCAAGGGAACTGACATGGATCGTCGCCAATTCATCAAGACTTCCGGCCTTGCCGCCGCCGCGAGTGGCTCCGGGCTGCTGCTGCCCGTGGCCGCTTACGCTGCCGACGATATCGCCGTCGGCAGCATCCACGATCTCTCCGGCGGACTGGACATCTACGGCAAGCCGATGGTCGATGCGCTGACCCTCGCGATCGAGGAGCAGAACGCGGCCGGCGGCCTGCTCGGCAGGAAGGTCAAGCTGATCAGCTACGACCCGCAGTCGAACATGCAGCTCTACACCCAGTTCGCGCAGCAGGCAGCCCTGAAGGACAAGGTCGCAGTGGTGATGGGCGGCATCACGTCGGCGTCGCGCGAGGTCATCCGGCCGGTTCTCGACCGCTACAAGACACTCTATTTCTACAACACGCAATACGAAGGCGGCGTCTGCGACCGCGACATCTTCTGCACCGGGGTGACACCGGCCCAGACTGTCGGCAAGCTCGTGCCCTACGCGATGAAGAAGTGGGGCAAGAAGATCTACGTGGTCGCGGCCGACTACAACTACGGCCAGATCACGTCGCAGTGGGTCAAGAAGTTCGCGCAGGAAAACGGCGGATCGACCGTCGCGGTCGAGTTCTTTCCGCTCGATGTCACCACCTTCGGCCCGACCATCTCGAAGATCGAGGCGGCCAAGCCCGACATGGTCTGGTCGGCGCTGGTCGGCGGTGCCCACATCTCGTTCTACCGGCAGTGGGCTGCGGCAGGACTGAACAAGAAGATCCCGCTCGCGTCGACGACATTCGGCGTCGGCAATGAGCAGATCGTGCTGTCGGCCGAGGAAGCCAACGGCTTCCTGCTCGCCTACAACTACTTCCAGAGCCTCGACACGCCCGCCAACAAGGCGTTCCTCGCCCGCTTCCAGAAGCGCTTCGGGGCCGACTACCCGAACGTGACCGAGCTCGCCATGGGAACCTACCAGGGCTTCAAGCTCTGGGCCGAAGGCGTGAAGAAGGCCGGCTCGATCGACCAGGCCAAGGTCGTCGCGGCACTCGAGACCGGCATCTCGATCGACGCGCCGAGCGGCAAGGTGACGATCGACCCGCCGACCCACCACTGCGTCCTCAACGTCAGCATCGCCGAGGTGAAGAACAAGAAGTTCGACATCCTCCAGACCTTCCCCCAGCAGCCGCCCTCCGACACGAGCGCGGTGTGCGACCTGAAGAAGAACCCGAAGGACAACCAGCAGTACGTGATCAAGGCCTGATCCGGAGGCCGCGGCATGGATCTCGCGGCCGTTGTCATCATCCAGGTGCTCTACGGCATCGCGAGCCTCGTGATCATCTCCGCGGGGCTCGCGGTGATTTTCGGGATGATGAAGGTCATCAACCTCGCGCACGGCGAGTTCCTGATGCTCGGCGGCTACGCGACGCTCGGTGCACTGAAGATCGGCATCAACCTGTGGGTCGCCATGCTGGTCGTCGCGCCGCTCGCGGTCGGACTGGTCGGCGTGGTGCTCGAGCGTCTGGTGATCCGCCATCTCTACGGGCGCATGGTCGACACGATGCTCGCGACCTGGGGCCTCTCGCTTCTGCTGGTCGGCATCGTGACCTCCGTGGTCGGCAACACGACCGCCGGTATCTCCACCCCGCTCGGCAGCTTCTCGATCGGCCGCTATTCCATCAGCGTCTACACCCTCGTGATCATCGGCGCCGCGGTGGTGCTGGCCCTCGCGCTGCGCTGGGTCCTGCTCGCGACGCAGCTCGGATTGATCGCGCGCGGAACGA
>JBDTJD010000147.1:0-2755 GCA_039935975.1 Caldimonas sp. | reverse complement strand
GCGCGCGACAGGCAGGCCGACCTGACGCGCGTCGCCGGCTTCGAGGACGGCTCGGCGGACGCCGGCGTGGGCTCTGCGCGCGCTGCGCTCGTCGCGGCCGCGGCGACGCCGCCGCCGGCCGCCTATGCAGAGCGGCTCAGCCCCGCCGAGAGTCACTATGTTCAGGCCTGGATGAAGGCGAGCGGGCGAACTCCATGAACTCCCCAGCAATCACCGACGACAACGCCTTCGCCGCCGCCCAGCGCCGCCTCGACGAGTTGCGCACCAAACTCGGCCAGGTGATCGTCGGTCAGGACGAACTCGTCGTTCATCTCGTCACGGCTGTGTTCGCCTCGGGCCATGTGCTGATCGAAGGATTGCCCGGCCTGGGCAAGACCCACCTCGCCAAGGCACTCGCGGCCGCGCTCGGCCTGCGCAGCGCGCGTGTCCAGTGCACGCCCGACCTGATGCCCGCCGACGTCACCGGCGCCGAGATCTACACCACCTCGGCCAGCGGCGCGTCGGGCTTCGAGTTCCGACCCGGGCCCGTGTTCGCGCAACTCGTGCTCGTCGACGAGATCAACCGGGCGACGCCACGCACGCAGTCGGCACTGCTCGAGGCGATGCAGGAAGGGCAGGTGACGCACGCCGGGGTCGGTCATCGCCTGCCGAAGCCCTTCTGCGTCCTGGCGACACAGAACCCGATCGAGCTCGAAGGAACCTATCCGCTGCCGGAGGCGCAGCTCGACCGTTTCATGTTCAAGCTCTCGGTGCCGTTCCCGTCGCGCGAAACCTTGCACCGCATGCTCGACGTGTCGCTCGACGCCGAGCCGTCCGACACGCTCGAGCCCATCGCCGACGCTGGCGACGTCCAGAGGATTGCAGGGCTCTGTCGCACCGTGCTGCTCGGCGATCGGTGTCGGGACGCCGCCGTCGACCTCGTCGTCGCGACCCAGCCGGGTCCGGGCGCGCAGGCGCCGGACCCGCGACGCCACATCCGCTACGGCGCCAGCCCGCGCGCACTGCAGGCGCTGGTGCGTGCGGCGCGGGTGCGCGCGGTGATGGCCGGTCGCTCGCATGTCGACGTCGACGATCTCCATGCGGTGGCGTTGCCCGTGCTGCGCCACCGCGTGCTCCTGCGCCTCGAAAGCGAGCTGGACGGCCTCGACGCCGACGCAACGCTTGGATCGGTGATCGAGGGATGGCGCTCGCGCCTGTGACCGGCTCGGCGCTGCCGGCGGAGCCGGAGCTGCAGTCCTTCGCGCGCGCCGCCGCGCAGCTGCTGATCGACCGCCAGGCGCGCGCGCCGGGCTCGCGCACGATCGCACGCCGCGCCGGCGTCGGTATCCAGCACTTCGACCATCGCGACTACGTGCCCGGCGACGAGGTTCGCCACATCGACTGGCGCCAGACGGCGCGCTTCCGCCGGCCGATCCTGCGCCGCTTCGAGTCCGAGTCCGTGTCGGAGTGGACGGTGCTCGTCGACGCGAGCTCGTCGATGGCCGCGCACGGCGGCGAAAAGGCGCGCGCCTCCGTTCGCATGGCGGCGGCGATGTCGTATGCGTTGCTGCATCTCGGTCATCGCGTCGGCGTGATGACCTTCGGCGCGCGTGTGCTGTCGCAGCGCGCGCGCGGACGCGGCCAGCATCACTACGCCGAGATCGCGCGATTGCTCGCCGCGTCGCGCCCGGCCGACCGCGGCGAGCGCTCCGACCTCGGCGTGTGCCTGCGCCATGTCCACGGCGCAGCGTCGGTCTTCGTCGTCGGCGACTTCCTCGCCGACGACGAGATGACCCGTGACCTCGCCGCCCTGCGCCAGCGCTCGACCGCGCTGCATGTGATCCAGGTGAGCGACGGCGCGGAAACGACGCTGGGCGAGTCGGGCGAGTTCGACCTCGTCGATGTCGAGTCCGGGGCGCGCATGCAGGCCCGTGTCGGCGAAGACGCGAACGCGCTGGCCGGTCGCGAGCGCGCGGACATGACGGCGCGGCTGCACGCCTTCTGCGCGCGCAGCGGCGCGGCGTTCACCGACTGGGACGTGAGCCGGCCGTGGCAGCACACCCTGCTCGCCCACCTGGTCCGGGCGCGATCGCGTTGCTGAGCTTCCTGACGCCGCTGTGGCTGCTCGGGCTGGCGCTGCTGCCGGTCATCCGCTGGCTGCATCGCGGCGGGCAACATCGTCGCGATGTGGTCGTGTCGAGGCTGGCCCTCTGGCGCCGTTCGGAGGTCGCTCGAGCGGAAGCCGGCGAGCGGCGACCGCCCGATCCGGCATGGCGTCGCCGTGCCTTGCTGACCGCGCTGCTGCTGGTCGTCCTCGCCGGCCCGCAATGGCCCGAGCGGCGCGTGCGCCTCACGCTCTGGGTCGACGACTCGCTCAGCATGCTGACCCGCGAAGCCGAGGGGACGCGATTGATGGAAGGGCTCGCCCGCGTCCGTGCGCGGCTGGCCCGCTCTCCCGGCGCCGAGGTCGAGGTACGGTCGCTGTCCGATCCCTGGCCGGTGCTCGGCGCGCTCGACGATGCCGCCGTGGCGACTCTCGTCCGGGGCGCCGGGCGCCATGAGCCGAGCGCGCCGCCCGCGGCGCTGCTGCAGAGCGATCGCCCGCAGTGGCTGCTGACCGATGGCGCCGACGCGAGCCTGTTCGAATGACCGGGCGGACGCCGCCCGGATCGTGTCGTCCAGGTCGGCAGCGTCCTGCGCAACGTCGGGCTCGAGCGTCTGTCGGCTCGTCGACAGGCCGACGATGCCGGGCAGATCGATTTGCTCCTCAAGGTGA
>JBDTJD010000146.1:0-4596 GCA_039935975.1 Caldimonas sp. | reverse complement strand
GCCGAGGCGATGATCCTCGCCAACAGCACCTGGGGCGGCTGGCTGGCAAGCTGCGGCGTGCCGGGCATCTATCGCAGCCAGGCCAGCCTGGCGCCGGGCGTGAAGGTGCGCATGAGCACGCAGCCGCTGGCGCACGCCGGCATGGGCGTGGCGCAGTACGCGTGGTCGACGTCGCCGCTGCGCCGCTATGTCGACCTCGTCAATCAGTGGCAGATCGTCGCCTGCGTCCGTCACGGCCGGACGGCGGCTCTGGTCGCACCGTTCAAGCCGAAGGATGTGCAGCTGCTCGCGACGATCGCCGACTTCGACGCCTCGTACGCCGCCTACAACGCGTTCCAGGCCTCGATCGAGCGCTACTGGTCGCTCCAGTACGTCGCGCAGCGCGAGGTGAATGAGCTCGACGCGACGGTGATGAAGGAAGGGCTGGTCCGCGCCGACACGCTGCCGCTCGTCTTTCGGGCCGCTGGCGCCGAGCCGCTCATGCGCGGCGCAGGCGTTCGCGTTCGGCTTGGCGCCATCGATCTCCTCACCCTCGACGTCGCCGCCTCGGTGACCGCACGGACCGACGCGCCCTCTGCTCGCGCCGACACGGCCGCCGCGGCCGACGACGACGAGGCCGAGGCCGTCGCCGGTCCGCTCGCGATCGGGGTCGATGTCTCGGGCACCGCGGCCGGCACGGAGGCCGACCCGATCGCCACGTTGCCGGCGTGAGATTCGCACTCCCGAAACGGCTCTCGACGCTGCAGGTGGCGCTCGTGGCCTCGGTCGCGTTCCATGGCGCGCTCCTCGGCCTGCGCTTCGCCGATCCGCAGGCCTTCAACCGTGTCTTCGAGGACTCGCCGCTCGAGGTGATCCTCGTCAACTCGCGCTCGGGGGAGGCTCCCGACAAGGCCCAGGCGATCGCGCAGGCGAGCCTGGCCGGCGGAGGCGAGGCCGCGACCGGTCGCGCCACGTCGCCGCTGCCACCGTCGGCGCTGACCGAGCTCGGCGACTCCAACGAGGAGACCAAGAAGCAGATCGAGCAGCTGCAGCAGGTGCAGCAGCAGCTTCTCACCCAGATGCGCCACGACCTTGCCCTGCTGCCGCCGAGCGATCCCTTGCGCGACCAGGGCACGCCCGACGAGAAGGAGCAGGAGGATCGTCGCCGCCAGCTCGTCGAGATGCTGGCCGAGATCGAGAAGCGCGTGAACGACGAGAACGCCCGGCCGAAGAAGCGCTACATCAGCCCGGCGACGCGCGAGGAGGTCTACGCCCTCTACTACGACGCGCTGCGCAGGAAGATCGAGGACCGTGGCACGAAGAATTTCCCGGAGAACCAGGGCAAGAAGCTCTACGGCGAGCTGACGATGATCATCACGGTCGACGCCGCGGGCCGCGTCGTCGACACCGAGATCGTGCGCGGCTCGGGCTCGAAGATCCTCGACCGGCGCGCTGTCGCGATCGTCCTCGCCGCCGCACCCTACGGCCGCTTCACTTCTGCCATGAGAAAGCAGGCCGACCAGATCGCCATCCCGTCCCGCTTTCGCTTCACCCGCGAGGAAAACCTCGAAACGACCTTGAGCGGCGGCTCGCCATGACCGGCGCGGCGGGCCGCTACGCGGTGATCGGCAATCCCGTCGAGCACAGCCAGTCGCCCATCATCCACGCGGCGTTCGCGACCCAGACCGGCGAGGCGATCGCGTACGAGCGCCTGCTCTGCCCGATGGACGGCTTCGAGGCCTCGGTGCGTGCCTTCGCGGCCTCGGGCGCGACCGGCTGCAACGTGACGATGCCCTTCAAGTTCGAGGCCTTCACGCTGGCGGCGCGCAGGACCCCTCGCGCCCTGCTTGCCGGGGCGTGCAACACCCTCACCTTCGGGGACGAGGGCTGGATCGGCGACAACACCGATGGCGCCGGGCTGGTGCGCGACATCGAACGCAATGCCGGCGTCGCGATCCAGGGCGCGCGCGTCCTTCTGGTGGGGGCAGGCGGAGGCGCCGCCGGCGCCCTTGGTGCGCTCGCGATCGCCGGCGCGGCCGAGATCGTGGTCGCGAACCGACACCGCGATCGCGCGAAGCATCTGGTCGAGCGCATGGCCGAACGACTGCGCGAGCGCGCCGGCGAGGCAGCCCCTGCGCCGATGCGCGCGGCCGCTCTCGACGACTGCGGCAGCGCCTTCGACATCGTCGTCAACGCCAGTGCGAGCAGTGCCACCGGCGCGCCGGTGCCGGTGTCGGCGCAGGTGCTGCGGCCCGGCACGCTGGCGCTCGACATGATGTACGGGCCGCTCGCACAGGGCTTCGTGAGCTGGGCGAACGGCCACGGCGGCGTCGGTCGCGACGGCCTCGGCATGCTCGTCGAGCAGGCCGCGGAGGCGTTCCTGTTCTGGCGCGGCGTCGAGCCGCAGACCGCCGATGTGCTGGGCGCGCTGCGGCGCCGGCTCGATCCCGCATGAGCAGCGCGCGCGCTCGCTCGGTCTGGCGCTTCGTCGCGCTGCTCGCCGTCTGCACGCTCGGTCTGCAGCTCTACTTCGTGGCGCGGATCGCGGTGATGGCGGTCGTCGATCCGCAGTCGACGACCTTTCAGCGATCGGAAGCGTGGCGCCTGGCGCTTCAGCCCGGAGCGCACCCGTGGCATCAGCGCTGGGTCGACTACGCGACGCTGCCGGCGAGCCTGAAGCGTGCCGTCATCGCGTCCGAGGACAGCGGCTTCATCGAGCATGGCGGCGTCGAGTGGGATGCACTCGAGAAGGCCTGGGGACGAAACGAGCGCGCCGACGCCCAGGCCGCGGCGCAGGGCCGGCGACGCGACGCCGCGCGCGCGAAGCCGGGAGCGCCGCCGCGGCCGCCGCCGGTGCCCAAGGTCGTCGGCGGGTCGACGATCACGCAGCAGCTGGCGAAGAACCTCTTTCTCTCCGGCGAGCGCAATTTCGTCCGCAAGGGCCAGGAGCTGCTGCTGTCGTACGAGCTCGAGGCGATCCTCGGCAAGCAGCGCATCCTCGCGATCTACCTGAACAGCGTCGAATGGGGCGAAGGCGTGTTCGGCGCCGACGCCGCCGCGCACCGTTATTTCGCCATCGACGCCGCCCGCCTCGGGCCGCAGCAGTCGGCCCAGCTCGCAGTCATGCTGCCGGCGCCCAAGCGCTTCGAGAAGCGACCCGGGTCGCCGTACGTCGTCGGCCGCGCAGCGACGGTCGCCGCGCGAATGGGCCAGATCGACGTGCCGTGAGCAGCCGCGCCCGGCGCCAATCGCTGCCTAGAATCCTTCGATGGCAGGCACGCACAGCGCCGCGATCGCCGCCGCAGCGGCGCGGCTCATCGTCGAGGAAGGCATGGAATACGGCGCTGCCAAGCGCCGCGCCGCGCGTGATCTCGGCTTCGGCCAGCGCCCCGGCGACCTCCCCGGCAACGACGTGATCGAGGACGAAGTCCGCACCTACATCGAACTCTTCCACGCCGACACGCAGCCGCACGAACTGGCCGAGCTGCGGGCGATCGCCGCGCGCTGGATGGAGAAGCTGGCGCCGTTTCGGCCGCATCTGGCGGGCGCCGTGTGGCGTGGCACGGCGACGCGCCGCAACAGCGTCTTTCTCGACCTGTTCTGCGATGACTCGAAGGCGGCCGAGATCGCCCTCATCGACATGCGCGTCGACTACGACGTGTCGAGCGTCGACGGGCCGCGCGGACGGATCCTCGACGTCCTCAACATCGAGGTCGCGAGCGTCGCGCTGGGCGGCCGGGTGCATCTGGCGCTGACGGTGCGCGACTACGATGACCTGCGCGGCGCGTTGCGTCGGGACGGGCGCGGCATGAGCGAGCGTGGCGATCTGTCAGCGCTGCGCGCCCGTGAGGTGCAGGCATGAACCGCCGAGCTGCGGCGATCGCGGCAGCGGCCACGCTCGCGGCCATCGCGGGCGGTGGCACGGCCTGGTGGCGGACGAGTTCTGCCGTCGACGACGAGACGGCATCGCCGCAAGATGTCTGGAGCCTGAGCTTTCCGACGCCCGGCGGCATTCCTCTGGCCATGCGCGAACTTCGCGGCCGACCCTTGCTGCTCAATTTCTGGGCGACCTGGTGCGCTCCCTGCGTCTCCGAGATGCCATTACTCGACGAGTTCGCACGCGAACGAGCGGCATCCGGCTGGCAAGTGCTGGCTTTGGCGATCGACGGCGTCGATCCCGTTCGACGCTTCCTCACCGAACGTTCTCTTCACCTGCCCGTTGCTCTCGCCGGAGCCGAAGGCATCGAGCTGTCGCGTTCACTCGGCAACAAGCTGGGTGGTCTCCCCTTCTCGGTGGCGTTCGATCGCGGCGGACAGGCCTTCGCCCGCAACCTCGGCGCCGTCACCCCCGCTTTGCTCGCCGCCTGGGTCGGGCTGACCCGGTAGTTCGCGCTTGCGTACGTGGAGCCATCTGTCTCGAATCGCGGGGCAACCAGCGTAAACTTCTTGGATTTCGTTGTATTGCGCCGCCAAAGACCGCCGCGTGCGGCTGGCGCGCGAATCTTGATTGGGACCCGATGGACCTGAGAAAACTGAAGACGCTGATCGACCTGGTCTCGGAATCGAACATCTCGGAACTCGAGATCGCCGAGGCCGATGGAAAGGTCCGGATCGTCA
>JBDTJD010000145.1:0-7909 GCA_039935975.1 Caldimonas sp. | reverse complement strand
ACAGCGCGTCAACCAGGAGCTGAAGGGCTTCGAGCGCGAGGGGGCGGTGCGAATCGAGCCGACCCGGCTGGTGGTGCTCTCGAAAGCCAGGCTGCTCGCGATCGCCGATCGCTGAAGCGGCCGCCCCGGGGGCAATCCCGCAGAGCTGCGCGTTGCGGCACAGGTTGACAATGGCGTGATGGACACGCCCGAAGCCAACACCGGAACCAAGCCTGTCGCCGGCCAGCATGCCTTCGACGTCGCGGCACTTGAACGCCACCTCGCCGCGCACTTGCCGGGATTCGCGGGGCCGTTGATCGTCGAGCAGTTCAAGGGAGGCCAGTCGAACCCGACCTATCAGCTGACGGCCTCCGGTCGCTCGTATGTGATGCGCTCCAAGCCCGGGCCCGGGTCGAAGCTGCTGCCGTCGGCCCACGCCATCGAGCGCGAGTTCAGGGTCATGCATGCCCTGGCCGACACGGCCGTGCCAGTGCCTCGAATGCACGTCCTCTGCGAAGACGAGAGCGTGATCGGCCGCGCCTTCTACGTCATGGAGTACGTGCCCGGGCGCGTCTTCTGGGACCAGTCGCTCCCGTCGCTCGACCGCGCCGGCCGGGCCGCGATCTACGACGAGATGAACCGCGTCATCGCCGCGCTCCACTCGATCGTTCCCGCCAGCGTCGGCCTCGCCGGATACGGCAAGCCCGGCAACTACTTCGAGCGCCAGATCGGCCGCTGGACGAAGCAGTACCAGGCGTCGATCACCGAGCCGATCGACGCGATGGACCGGCTCATCGAATGGCTGCCCGCGCACATCCCGCCGAGTGCCCGCGACGACTCCCAGGTGAGCATCGTCCACGGCGACTACCGACTCGACAACATGGTGTTCGCGGCCGACGCGCCGAAGGTCGTCGCCGTCCTCGACTGGGAGCTCTCGACGCTCGGCCATCCGCTCGCCGACTTCAGCTACCACTGCATGGCCTGGCACATCCCGCCGGGCTCGTTTCGCGGCATCGGTGGCCTCGATCACTTCGGCCTCGGCATTCCCGACGAGAAGAGCTACGTCGCCCGCTACTGCGAGCGCACCGGCAGGATCGGCAAAGGGAGAGATGCCGACGCCGTCATGGCCGACTGGAACTTCTACCTCGCCTACAACCTGTTCCGCATGGCCGGCATCCTGCAGGGCATCGCCAAGCGCGTCGAGGCGGGCACGGCGTCTAGCGCGCAGGCGCGCCAGTCGGCCGCCGGCGCGCGTCCGCTCGCCGAGATGGGCTGGCGGATCGCCCTTCAGAGCTGACGCCGGCACGGACCTTCCCTTCACTCCCGGAGACATCATGGAATTCGACTATTCGCCGCGCACGAAGGAGCTGCAGGCCCAACTGCTGCGGTTCATGGACGAGCACATCTACCCTGCCGAGCAGCGCTACGAGCAGGAGATTGCCGACAACACCAAGGCAGGCAAGCGCTGGACGCCGCTGCAGACGATCGAGCAGCTCAAGCCGAAGGCCCGCGCACAAGGCCTGTGGAACCTGTTCCTGCCGCCGACGGCGGGCGGAAAGGGCTCTAAGTCGAGCGGCCGCGACTTCGGCCTGTCGAACGGCGAATACGCGCCGCTCGCCGAGATCATGGGCCGCGTGCCCTGGTCGAGCGAGGTCTTCAACTGCTCGGCGCCCGACACCGGCAACATGGAGACGATCGAGCGCTATGGCTCGGAGGAGCTGAAGGCCCGGTGGCTCGAGCCGCTCCTCGACGGCAAGATCCGCAGCGCCTTCGCGATGACCGAGCCCGCGGTCGCGTCGTCCGACGCCACCAACATCGAGGCGAGCATCGTGCGCCAGGGCGACGACTACGTCATCAACGGACGCAAGTGGTGGACAAGCGGCGCCGGCGATCCGCGCTGCAAGATCTTCGTCTTCATGGGCAAGACCGACCCCGAGGCCCCGCGTCATTCGCAGCAGTCGATGGTTCTCGTGCCGGCCGAGACGAAGGGCATCACCATCGTGCGGCCGCTCAACGTCTTCGGCTACGACGATGCGCCGCACGGACACATGGAGGTGCTCTTCGAGGACGTCCGCGTGCCGATCGCCAACATCCTGCTCGGCGACGGTCGTGGCTTCGAGATCGCGCAAGGCCGGCTCGGGCCCGGACGGATCCACCACTGCATGCGTCTCATCGGCCTCGCCGAACGCTCGCTCGAGCTGATGTGCAAGCGCGCCTCGAGCCGGGTCGCCTTCGGCCGGACGATCGCCGAGCAGGGGGTCACGCGCGAGCGGATCGCCGAGGCGCGCTGCCAGATCGACATGGCGCGCCTGCTGACGCTGAAGACGGCCTGGATGATGGACGTCGCGGGCAACAAGTCGGCGAAATCCGAGATCGCGATGATCAAGGTCGTGGCACCGAACATGGCCTGCCAGGTGATCGACTGGGCGATGCAGGTGCACGGCGGCGGCGGCGTTTCCGACGACTTCCCGCTCGCCGGGTACTACGCTGGCGCGCGGACCCTGCGCTTCGCGGACGGTCCCGACGAGGTCCACCGCAACGCCATCGCAAAGATGGAGCTCGGCAAGCACCTCTGAGCGGGCGCTGAGGCGCGCCGGCCGACCAGCCCGCCTCAGTGTGGCGGGTCGGGCGGCAGCGTCTGCCACGCCGAGCGGTTGCGCGCCCCTTTCCAGGCAACCGGCGCGCCACCGCGCGAGCGCGCCACCCGCAACGCTTCCTCGGCAGCGATTTCGAAGAGCTCGAGCGCGGCGACGACGTCGCTCTCGTCGGGCTCGGCCAGCTGAAGGCGAAGGTAGAGCCGCCCGCGCAGCGTCATGAGAAGGAAGGGCGGCGCTGCGCCGAGCCACGTTCCGGCGGCGCGCTCGAGCGATTTCGCGAGTCGTGCCTCGAGCCACGACGCACCTTCGTAGTCGAGGCTCGAGACCCCGGCGTAGTTCTGGCGCAAGGTCTTCGACTGGTTGAAGACGATCTTGGGGAACATCACCAGCCAGCGCGTTTCCTCGAGCACGGTGTCGCCGACCAGCGTCTGGTTGCTCTGCGTGCCGAGCTCGAAAGCCTCCTTGGCCAGCACCTCCTCGAGCGGCTGCGTCATGACCAGCATCTGCAGGTCGGGTGGCAGGTCGAGCACGGCGCGGATGCGCAGCTCGTGACCGGCGATGTACGGCCGCTGCGGCCGGCCCCACTCGATGCGCCAGGCCGTGACTGCCGATCGACCATCGATGGCGAACCCCTCGCCGTCCTTCTCGCGCTTGCAGCGATAGCCAGCCTTCTTCGCCCAGGCCGCGATGGCGTTGATCTCGGCATTGCCGCCGGATCGGCTGAGGAAGCTCCTGATCGCTTCGAGCATGGTGGTCCCCGATCCACTGGAGTCGTGCGCCGGGCGGGGATGCCCCTTCTTCTTCGAGGATGCGACGCGATGGTCGAAGTGTATTCGCGGGTCAGGCCGAGCTCCACACGGTTCATGCCGTGTTCGAGCAATGCTTCTCGGTGATCGAATGACCGCATCCAATCCGTCCCCAATCTTGGCGCGAGTCGCGCAAGGGTTCTGGGCCAGTTTTACGGGGCTTTCCGAGCAATCGGAGTCAAATCGCCGGTGCTAGTATCGACAGATACTCTTGGAGGCGTTTCACTGCCGGCGCGTCGCCGCGCAGCAATCGCCGCTGGATCAGATCCATGGCTGTCATCGCAGTAGTCAACCGCAAGGGCGGCAGCGGCAAGAGCACGCTGGCGACACACCTCGCGGCGTATTGCGCCCACGCCGGGTTGCCTGTGATGCTGGGCGACATGGATCGCCAGCAGTCCACCCAGTCGTGGCTTCGTCTGCGCCAGGCTCGCGTCAGCGAGCGCTGCCCGGCGATCATGGGCTGGTCGGTCGATCCCCGCAACGTGCTGCGTCCACCCGCCGGAATCCAGCAGGTGATCCTCGACACGCCCGGCGGCCTTCGCGGCTTCGACCTGGCCCGCGTCTCGATCTATGCCGATGCCATATTGATTCCGATCTGCCATTCCGCGTTCGACCGCGAATCGACCGCCGACTGCTTCGCCGAGCTCATGACCCTGCCGCGCGTGGCCAGTGGCCAATGCAGGATCGCCGCCGTCGGCATGCGCATCGACGGCCGCACCCGGGCCGCCGACGCGCTCGAAGACTGGGCCGCCGGCCTCGGCCTCAAGTTCCTCGGTGCGCTGCGCGAGGCGCAGGCGTACGTGCGATGTGTAGAACAGGGGCTGACCCTGTTCGACCTTCCCGCCTCCCAGACGCCGATCGACAGGGTTCAGTGGGCGCCGATTCTCGAATGGGTCGAGCCGATCCTGCATTCGACGCGCCGTCCGCCTGTGGGCCTCGACTCACATCCGCCGCGGGTCGTGCCCGCCGGTTCGGAGCGGTTGCGGCCGACGCCTCTCACGATCACGCCGCGCGCGCCGGGGCTGACGAACCGCGCGCTCCCGTCGCTGGCACCCTTGCGGACGGGTCGCCTGTCCGATTCCCCCGCGTCGAGCCTCTTCGGCTGGCTTCCGTTGCCGCGATTCCTGCAGCGCGGCGTCTGAGCTAGCGAGCGTGCGGAGCGCGCGAGGCGGCTCTGGTCGAGGTCGTCAGCGTGCCAGATCCGCGTCCGTCAGCGTGTTCAGGAAGGCGGCGACGGCTGCGATCTCGTCCTCGTCGAGCGCCGGCTTGTCGCCCGGACGGCGGCCGAACGGCGGATCGGTGTCGACGTTGATGCGATACACCGGTGGCAGGTCGTCGTACCTGGCCGCCGCATAGAACTCCGCCGGGTGGGTGTCGCGGCGCGCGTAGAAGCGCAGCACCTGGTCGAGTGAGTGGAACACGCCGTTGTGGAAGAAGCTCCGCCGCACGGCGACGTTGCGCAGCGTTGGCGTGCGAAAGCGCCCGCAGTACTCGTGACGCCCGCGCAGGTCGGCGCGCAGCGGGCCGCACAGGCCGAGGTCGAACGAGCGCGAGTCCGCGTTTGATGCCAGTCCGCGGTGGCGCGGAACGCCGAGCGCGATGTGGCCGAAGTCGGTGAAGAGCGGAAACGCGCCGTCGGCCGAGAGCTCGGCGCGATGGCACGACGCGCAGTTGCCCTTGGCCGGGTCGCTGAACAGCGCCAGGCCGCGCGACTCCTGCGGCGAAAGCGTGGCGCGGCCGCGGAGCACCTCGTCGTAGCGACTCGTGTACGGATAGAAGTCGCGCGGCGACTGCTGGAAGACTTCGAGCGCCAGCAGCGCGGCATCGAAGGCGCGATCGCCGTCCGCGAAGACGCCGTCGCCGAAGAGCGCGCGCAGGGGCACGGCATGCGGGCCGCTCCGCAGCTTCGCCACCACCTCGGCGGGCGAGCCGTTCGCCATCTCCGCCGGCGACAGCAAGGGCAGTCTCGCCTGCTCGTGCGCAGCGCCTGCCCGGCCGTCCCACATGTGGCCACCGGTCGGACCGGCGTCGATGCTGTCGTCGCCGTCGTTGTCGTAGTGGTGCTCGCTGAAAGGCGGCAGGGTCTGCAGGTAGCGCAGCGATGGCGCGGCACGCATCCCGGGGGTCCGGCCGTCGCGGCCGGCGAGCTGCACCGACAGCGCGTTCGGCGGCCCGTACGCGAATCGGGGATCGTGACAGCTCGAGCACGACGTCATGCCCGACGCGGACAGACCAGGGTCGAAGAAGAGCGCGCGCCCCAGCGCGGTGAGCGCCGTGACGTCGAGCCGGTGGTCGTAGCGTTCGGCGAGCCGACCGGGCAACGGCCAGACGAGGAGCATGGCCGCGAAAGCGAGCAGGCATCGTCTCATCGCGGCGCCATGGTACGACCACGCTTGCGGGTCGCGTGCGGCGACGCTAGTCTGCCGCGACCATGAAAATCACCTTCAGCGCCCTCGCCACCGCCGCCCTGCTGGCCGCCTGCGCGACCCCGAACCGCGACTCCACCGACGACGCCGTGCGCGCCATCGACACGGTGGTCGTGATCTACGCCGAGAACCGTGCGTTCGATACGCTGTACGGTCTCTTTCCGGGCGCCAACGGCATCCCCGGCGTCAACCCGAGCGCGGTGGGCGAAGTGGTGCCGCAGAAGGACTTCGACGGCACGGTCCTGCCGGTGCTGCCGCCGGCCTGGGGTGGCCTCGTCGCCGGCGGCCAGCCGGTGGCGCTGACCCAGGCCCAGAGCGCCGGCATGCCGAACCGGCCGTTTCGCGTCGACGATCCGGCCGGCCTCAACGGCACCGGCGTCGTCGTCGGCACCCACGTCACGACGCGCGACCTCGTGCACCGCTACTTCAGCAACCTCATGCAGATCGGCGATGGCAGCAACGATCGCTTCGCGGCGTACTCCGACGCCGGCGGCCTGAGCATGGGCTACTACGACGGCAGCTCGATGAAGCTGTGGGCCCTGGCCAAGCAATACGTGCTGGCCGACAACTTCTTCATGGGCGCGTTCGGCGGTTCATACCTGAACCACCAGTATCTGATCTGCGCGTGCATCCCGGTCTACCCCGATGTCGACCGCTCGCCCGCCAGGGACTCGATCACGCAGATCGAGACCGACGCGAAAGGCCGCTTCGTGCGGATGGTGCCGGCCGCCGAGATGCCCAGCTCGGTGCTGAACGGCCCGCCGCGCTACAAGCGCGATGCACCGCTCACGCGCGGCGCCGACGGTGTCGCCTACACGGTCAACACGATGCAGCCGGCGTTCCAGCCGAGCAGCGCCGCGCCGACCGCGGCCGACGATCCCCGCTACTCCGACCCGACCAAGCCGACGACGCTGCCGCCCCAGACGCTGGCGACGATCGGCGATCGGCTCGACGCCAAGCGCGTGTCGTGGGCCTGGTACGGCGGCGCCTGGAACGCCGCCAGCGCAGGCACGCCCGAGGCGCGAAAGATCATCTACGGAGGCGGCGTCCAGTTCCAGCCGCATCACCAGCCCTTCAACTACTACGCGAACGTCGATCCGAAGACGCGTGCGGCCTATCGCGCCGAGCACCTGCGCGATTTCGACAGCCGCTTCGCACTCGACGCCGCCGCCGGCAGGCTGCCGGCAGTCACCTTCTACAAGCCGCAGGGCAATCTGAACCAGCATGCCGGCTATGCGAATCTCAGCGACGGCGACAGCCACATTGCCGACGTGATCGCGATGCTGCAGCGCAGCCCGCAATGGCCGCGCATGCTGATCGTCGTCACCTACGACGAGAACGGCGGCTTCTGGGACCACGCCCGTGTGCCGAAGGGTGACCGCTGGGGCCCGGGCACACGCATCCCCGCGATCATCGTCTCGCCGCGAGCGAAGAGAGGCTTCGTCGACAGGACGCAATACGACACCGGCTCGATCCTGCGCTTCATCACCCGGCGCTGGGCGCTCGAGCCCTTGCCCGGTGTGGTGGAGCGCGACAACGCGCTGAAAGCCAACGGGCAGCCGCCGATGGGCGACCTCAGCGCGGCGCTGGTCCCCGGCTAGCACGCCCGCGATCGCAGCAAGCCGGTCGTGTGATGACCGGCATCAGCGCTTCTCCTTCTTCTCCTGCTTCACCTCGCGAAGCGCGTCCTGCTCGACGTTGAGATAGGCCTGATAGGCGTTTCGCCGGTTCGCGGCGTCGAAGGCGGGCAGCGCCGCAAAACGGGACCAGTCGGTCCTGGCGTAGGCCGTCTCGAAGTCGATGCCGTCATCGAAGGCGGCCTTCATCTGCCCGTACAGGTAGGCCAGGTAGTCGTGCGTCTGCACCAGGTCGCCAACGGCATCGGTGGAATAGCGGCCGTGGCCGGGCACGACGATGCTCGGCTTCAAGTCCACCACTTGCCCGAGCGACTCGATCCAGGACGCGGTGTCGCCATCTGCGGCGAAGGGCACCCGGCCGGCGAAGACGAGGTCGCCGGTGAAGAGCACGCGGTCTTCCTCGACCATCATCATCAGGTCTTCGGGCGTGTGCGCCGGACCGACGTGGACGATCCGGAAGTGGA
>JBDTJD010000144.1:0-5450 GCA_039935975.1 Caldimonas sp. | reverse complement strand
GCCTCGACCCCGAGGGGCGGCTCTGGAGCGTCGGCACGTACGATCCCTGGGCGTGACCTGCGAGCGCGCTAAGCGACACGCTCCAGGTAGCTCTCGAACACGCCGACGTGCACGAACGCGGCATCGGCCGAATCCGGCCAGAGCTCGGCGGCGCTGAAGCGCACGTCGTAGGTGGGCTCGTCCTCGGAGGCGATGCCGTGGGCCTGTGCGTCGGGGAACGGATAGCGCGGCGACTCGCCGACGACGACACCGACCTTGCCGCGCACGTAGGCAGGCAGGCGCACGTGGCCGGGCACGTGCTCGCTGCGCGCGCGGACGCGGTCGCCGATGGCAAAGCGCTCGCGGCCGGGCCGGTTCGACCGCCCCGGCGCGCTCGCCAACGCGAGCGGGAACAGGCCTCCGGCGAGCGCCTCGAGCTCCTCGCGCGTGCAGACGCCCTTCTCGACGCATAGCGTCGCCAGGCTCGTGAGCGAGCGCTCGTAGTAGCTCGCCGACAGGTAGTGGCGCGGCTCCATGCGCTCGATCGCGTGGCGGTACTCGTCCATGTTGAAGACGCCGAGCCGGACCGCGAGCGAGTAGAGCGCGTTGACGCGCTTCTCCCAGCTGTCATGAAAGGCGGGCGCCGTCGGCGAGTGGCGCACCGGGCCGAAGCCCTGCCGGCCGCCGAGGTCGTGCATGCTGTCCATCGTGGTCCTTCGTTCCTGCTCAGAGCCTGGCGACGCCAATCATCGAGTCCTTGGTGACGAGCGCGGCCAGGCGCTCCTCCGACCAGCCCTCGGTGCCGACGGGGCGCAGCGGCAGCACCATGTAGCGCGTGTCGGCCGTCGTGTCCCAGACCCGGATCTCCATCTCGGCGGGCAGCACCAGGCCCATCTCGGCAAGCACCGTGCGCGACTCGCGCACGACGCGGGCGCGGTACTCGAGATCCTTGTACCAGTCGGGTGGCAGGCCGATGATCGCGAACGCCGTGCACGAGCAGAGCGTGCAGCAGATGACATTGTGGACGCCCGCGGTGTTCTCGAGCACCACGAGATGACGATGGTGACGCGGCATCTCGAAGCCGAGCTCGGCAGCGGCGGCCTTGCCGTTGGCGAGCAGGCGCGCGCGAAACGACGGATCGGTCCATGCCTTGGCGACGATGCGCGCGCCGTTCTCCGGCACCCATTGCTCCTCGACGAGATGGTCTGCCGTCTCGATGAACTCGGCCGGATGCATGCCGCGCTCCTGGAACACGGCCTGGATCGCGTCGACGCGGCGCTCGACCGGTGCGGCGGCGGCGGCCCGGCGGGCCGGCTCGGAAATGGCGGACATGGCGTTCACCTCAGGGGGCGGGAGATCGTTCCAGTATAAGAATCCGGCCATGCACGCCTTTCGGATCGCCTCGCACGCCGACATCGCACGCATCGAATCGCGGCCCTATGCCGACTACATGGCGCACACGAGCGTCCTCGACGCGCTCGCCGAAGCCGCGACGCGACACGGCGAGCGGCCCGCGCTCACCTTCGTCGTCGACGCCGACGTGCCGGCCGCGACGCGTCGCTGGACCCATCGCGAGTTCCTCGCCGACGTGCGCCGCGCCGCCAACGCGTTCCGCACCCTCTGCGACGGCGACGAGCCGCGCGTCGCGCTGCTGCTGCCGGCGATCCCGCAGATGTACTTCGCGCTCTGGGGCGCGGAAGCTTCCGGCGTCGCCTGTCCGATCAACTACCTGCTCAACACCGATCACATCGCCGAGCTGATCGAAGCCTCGGGCGCGAACCTGCTCGTCGCCCTCGGGCCGAATCCGGAGCTCGATATCTGGTCGCGCGTGGCCGGCCTGCGCGAGCGCTGCCCACGGCTCAAGCGAGTCCTTTCGGTCGGCGCCCCCGGCCAGGCGCCGGGGCCCGACGACTTCGACGCGGTGCTCGCGGCCCAGCGCGGCGACGCGCTGACCTTCGACCGCGCGATCGGCGCCGACACCCTCGCCGCCCTCTTCCACACCGGCGGCACGACCGGCGCGCCCAAGCTCGCCCGACATACCCATGGCAACCAGCTCCACTCGGCGTGGTCGGCGGCGCAGATGTACGCCATGGACGAGCACGACGTCGTCATCAACGGCTTTCCGCTCTTCCACGTCGCCGGCTCGCTCGTCTACGGCCTGGCGACGCTGCTCTCGGGGGCCGAACTGGTGCTGCCGACCCTCCTCGGCATGCGCAACGCGCGCTTCGTGCCGCACTACTGGAAGGTCGTCGAGCGCCATCGGGTGACGCTGCTCGCCGTCGTGCCGACGATCCTATCGACGCTCCTCGGCGTCGATCCGAAAGGCGCCGATCTCAGCCGCTTGCGCGCCGCTTTCACCGGCGGCTCGCCGCTGCCGCCCGAGCTCGCGGCCGCGTTCGAGGAGCGCCTGCGCATTCCGGTGCGCAACATCCTCGGCATGACCGAATGCGCCGGCGTCGTCAGCATCGAGCCGTTCCTCGACGCGCGCCGGCCCGGCTCGTGCGGGCTCCCGCTGCCGTACACGCGGGTCGAGGCGGTCGGCGCCGACGGCTCGGCCAGCGCCCCGGGCGAACCGGGCGTGCTGCGCCTGCGCGGCCCCAACGTCGGCCCCGGCTACACCGACACGCGCCGCAACGCCGGCACGTTCAGCGACGACGGCTGGCTCGTGAGCGGCGACATCGGCCACGTCGACGAGCAAGGCATCGTCTTCATCACCGGCCGCGCCAAGGACGTGATCATCCGCGGCTCGCACAACATCGAGCCGGCGCTGATCGAGGAGGCGCTGATGCGCCATCCCGATGTGCAGTTCGCCGCCGCCGTCGGCGCGCCTGACGAGTACGCCGGCGAGGTGCCGGTGGCCTTCGTCGTGCCGCGTCCGGGCGCGACGATCGAGCCGCAGGCGCTGCTCGAGTTCGTGCGCCAGTACATCGCCGAGCCTCCGGCCCATCCCAAGCGCATCGACCTGCTCGAGGCGTTGCCGCTCACCGCCGTCGGCAAGGTCTACAAGCCGGCGCTGCGCCTCTTCGCGATCGAGCGCGTGATCGCCGACCGGCTCGAGCGCGGCGGCCTCGCGGGACTCGTGCGGGTCTCGGGTCTCGAGAAGCCGGGCGGCCTCGCGGTCGCGCTTTCGGTGCGCGAAGGGGCGGCCGTCGGCCTCGCGCCTGCGGAAACCGACGCGAAGGTGCGTGCGATCATGGCTCCCTTCGCCATCGACTGGGCTTGGCTCCCATGACCGCACCCACGCCGCTGCGCTACGAGAAGCACGGCGACATCGCGACGATCACGTTCGACCGCCCCGAGGCGCGCAATGCGCTGACGCCGGAGATGATCTGCCGCCTCGCCGACGCCGTGCGCGATTTCGCGGCCGACGACGCGCTGCGCGTCGCGATCCTCACCGGCAGCGGCGACAAGGCCTTCTGCGCCGGCGGCGACCTCGGCCTGACGCTGCCCCTGATGACCGGCGCGCGCGCACCGGTCGACGACTGGGATCGGCGCGTCCTCGACGATCCGCTCGTCGCCGCCGCTTCGCAGCTGCGCGACTTCTCGCTCGACAAGCCGCTCGTCGCCGCCGTCAACGGCGCCTGCCTCGCCGCCGGCACGGAATTGCTGCTCGGCACCGACATCCGCATCGCCGCCGAGCACGCGAGCTTCGGCCTCCCCGAGGTGACACGCGGCCTCGTGCCGTTCGCCGGCTCGATGGTGCGCCTGCCGCGCCAGATCGGCTGGTGCCAGGCGATGGAGCTGATGCTCACGGGCGCACCGATCGGCGCCGACGAAGCGCGGCGCATCGGCCTCGTCAATCACGTCGTCGCCGCAGGCGAGTTGATGGCGAAAGCGCAGGAGATCGCCGAGCGCATCGCCAGAAACGGCCCGCTCGCCGTGCGCGCCGTGAAGCGCACGGCGCTGGCGACGAGCGGCATCGCGCTTGTCGCCGCCTACCGTACCGAGGACGAAGCCTGGGGCACAGTGCTGGCCAGCGACGATGCGCGGGAAGGCCCGCGCGCCTTCATCGCCAAGCGGTCGCCCCGCTTCACGGGTCAATGACAGCCAGCGCCTCCTCCGACCTCGATGCGGCCTTCCATCACGCGGGCCACGCGGTCGCCGCCCATCTGTCGAAGTACCACGCCCTCGCTTTGCCGCTGCGCGTCGATGCCTGGGGCGGCGGCGAGGTCACGGCCTCGCTCAGCCGCAGGAAGCTGATTGCCGCCGACAAGGTCGCCACCGCCGCGGCCCGCGTCGATCCGGAGGTGGCCCAGAGCATTGCGGTGATCCTGTGCGCCGGGCTCGCGAGCGAGCGGCTGGCGGCCCAGCACGGCCTGCCGATCTCCGTCGATACGGCCCGCTCCCGCGGCGACCTCGAGATGGCCCGCGCCGAGCTGCGCGGCGCCGGCCTGCCCGATGACACCGGTCCCTTCGAGATCGCCGCCACCGCACTGCTCGAGATCCACTGGCTGCGCGTCAAGAGCGTCGCGGCGCGGCTTGCCGTCAGCGACGAGCTCTCGCCGGCGGAGATCGCCGACCTGCTCGCCGAAGACGACTGAGCTTCAGCGCAGGCTCACGGTCTCGCGCTTCCACGCCGGGTCCTGCCAGCGCATGAACGGCCCGAGCACGGACGGATCGCTCGCCTGCCGCTCGGTCGAGAGCGTGTCGGTGCGCACGACCTCGAAGTTGCGCTTCAGGCTCCTGCCGCCGCGCGCTTCCTTCACGACCAGCATCCGCCGGCCGCCCGGCACCCAGCCGGCGAACTCGACGTAGCCGAGCTCGGGCGTGACGGTCGAAGGTGGCAGCACCTGCACCGACCACGTGCCCCTCGACTGGCGCGAGAACACCCAGAGCTCGCGCCAGCCTTCCATCGGCTGCACGGCGAGGGCGAGGACGTTGCCTTCTCGGTTGAGCGTCGCCGACGCGGCCCAGACGACGCCGTAGGTGCAGCGCCGGGCCAACGGCTCGCCCGCCGGACGCGTGAGGTCGACGATCTGCACGCAGGTCTGGCCCGGCTCGCCGTCGAGGGTGATGGCGGCGATGCTGCGGTGAGTCGTCGGGACGGCCGGCGCCGCGGCCCAGCGCGACGCGCCGACGCGGATCGCGGCGTCGTTCCAGGCGGGCAGGTCGTCATCGGCAAGCTCGCGGCGATCGATGTCGGCGAGCTCGGCGATGGCACGCTTCGCCGCCGCCTGCGCGCCGTCCGATTCACCGCGACGCGTGCGCTGGAACGCAAGGGCGCTCCACACGCCGGCACGGCGCATCGCGACGCGGCCCTTCCAGGTGGCGGAGAGCCTCGTGGTGTCGACGCGGTCGAGCACGTCGGCGCGCCAGCCGTCGAGGCGCTGACGCTCCGTCACCGGCAAGGCCGGGTCGATGCACTCCGGACGCGTCAGGCCGAGGGCGGCGCGGGCGCGCTCGGTGGCATCGGAGGTGGCCATCGCGAGGACGCGGCGGAACGCCTCGCCGTCGTAGCAGATGCGCATCGC
>JBDTJD010000143.1:0-4196 GCA_039935975.1 Caldimonas sp. | reverse complement strand
GCGCAGGAAGACAAGAAGAAGCCGCCGCCGCCTCCGGCCAAGGCCAAGTTGGAGCCGCTGCCCAAGCAGGTCGACGTGCAGGTCGCGAGCAAGCGGCCCGATCCGGTCAAGGCCGCGGCGAAGAAGCACGAGGCGCCGGCCAAGGTCGCGCTCAACAAGGAAGCGCCGGTGCCCGAAGCTCGCGTGCCGCAGCCGAACAAGCCGCCGGGCGAGATCGACGCGGCGCGACGCAAGGCGGCCGGCATCGGCCTCCTGGCGATGAGCAACGACCTGCAGGAGCTGCACGGCGCACCGATGGCGGTGCAGCTCGCGCCGGTCAAGCAGGGGCCGGGCGTCGGCACCGGCGTCGGCGTCGGCGTCGGCGCGGGCAACGAGGCCGGCGTGCCGGTGCGGGCGATGATCACGTCGAACGCGACCAACGGCAGCGGCGGCATCAACACCGCCGCCTACAGCAAGAACACCGGCGGCGGCGGCCTCGCCGGCCGCTCCTCGACGATGGTCGAGGGCGTGATCGGCGGTGGCGGTGGCGGCGGTGCCGGCGGCGGCGGCGCGCGCGGCCGCGGCGACGGCAGCGGCAGCGGCATCGGCGGCGCGGGCGGCGGCGGCAACGGTCAGGGCGGCTCGGTCACCAAGGGCGGCGGCAAGGCGTCCCGGGCGATCGAGGACGTGCGCCTGGTCTTCGAGCGCAACAAGGGCTCGATCTACGCGATCTACAACCGGGCGCTGCGCGACGAGCCGGCGCTCCAGGGCAAGGTCGTGCTCAAGCTCACCATCTCCCCGGCGGGAAGCGTCGTCGACTGTCGCATCGTCTCGAGCGAGCTGAAGATGCCTGAGGTCGAGTCGAAGCTGCTCGCGCGCATCAAGACCTTCGACTTCGGTGCGAAGGACGTCAACGAGATGGTCGTCAGCTACCCGCTCGATTTCCTGCCGTCCTAGGGACCGGTCCGCGCTCGCGGGCTAAAGCGCAGGGCCAGCTTCTCTCTGACGCGATCACAACGGCGCCACTGAACGCGGAACTGAATTCATCGTCGATGCCTGAGCGATGATGACGCGAGCTCAGCTACAGGCCTTCCCATGGTCGGGGTGGAACCCTTTGGCTTTGGCCTCACTCTCGGACATGTATTCGCCGTGCTTTGTTTTGCCATACCACTTGTCGCCGCTGCAGTGGTACACCTTGGAGCTGTCGTTGCTCCAGACTTGGCCGGCGCCACCACCGATTGCTTGCGTCGTCGCCGGGCCAGCGTTGCGGCTGCCCATTGCCGGCGTGGAGGGCTTGTCGGCGGCCGTCGTTTTCTGCGTCATGGAACTCGGCGCTGGCGTCGCGATGGCTCGATCACTGCTCGCGGGCAGGGAGCCGGGTTTAGCGGGGGCCTCGTCTGAGTACCAGTCCTTGACGCCCTTGTGGCCCCGGCAGGCGCCCTTTTTTTCAGCGCTCGACGAATAGGTCCCGTCCTTGCACATGCCCATCGAGCCGCCGGGCGCCCCGGAGGGGGCAGCGGCAAGGACGGCGCTCGCGGCCATCGAGCCCACAAGAAAGACAGAAAGTGCAACCAGTTTCATGTGAGCTCCTGACGGGAGAGTCGAGACTAGCCAGTTTTCGTGGGGCGGAAGTAGGACGAACTCGCTATGACGTATCAGAACTCCTTACACCGGCTCTGGCTGAGGTGCCGACACGTGCCCTGAGCTCCACGCGCGCGGTGGTCGGTGTCGTTCGCGTTCTGCCAGCGAGGCGGCAGCGCTTCGATGACGGTACCGGCGCGTCGCGGTCTCGCCGTGGGCTGCACCGCGTGCGATAAGACCGATCGTCTGTTGTAAGCACCCCGATTCCCATCCGCGGCACTCATGCACGGGGATGTCGTTACAGGCGCTCACCGCCAAGCTACCCGTTCGGTGTCGCCCCCGACGCCGCGGGAGAAATGCAATGGCAATCCTCAAACAGATCCTCGACGGCTCGGTTCTGAGCAGCGCGCGGCTTCTGCAATCGAGGGATTTCTATAGCCCCTCCGGCGCGACGATGTCGCCGCAACTTGCCTTCGAAACATGGACGCAGCGGATATCCATGCGCACCGAGCTCAACAGTGCTCGCGAGATCGCCGGCCTGGCGGATGCCGAGCTGGCGGCCCTTGAAGCCGAGTTTCTCCGCAGTCAAACGCGCCAGCGGGAACCCTGGATCCGCTCGGCGGTCCTGGCGGGCGCTCTGCTTCTGACCCTGGGCGCGGCAGGCCTGTCATGGCAGGCGTTGGCCGGGCTCGGCGCGGAACTCTCGCAAGTCGTCCGTGCGATCAGCGTGGCGTCGCTTCTCCTTGCCCTTCTGCCGAGTGCCGCGGCGCTGATTGCCGCATTCAGCACACTGCATCTCGAGGTGAGCTATGGAACGCTGGGCCTGATGGTCGGGCAACTTAACGAACAACATCCCTGGCTCTACAAAGCGGCCAGCCTGACGGGCAACGAGACTGCCGAGGACTATCGGTCCCGCACCGTTGCCAGCCGAGGCTCACTGCGAGGCGCAGACTACGTGATCCTGCGCGAGTTGATGCGGGCCCAGGAGCTTGCAGATCAGGCCCGCCCCGCGAGTGCAGTTGCCGACCACCTACAGCGTGTGTCGATGCCCGAGCCGGGGCCCGTGGGGACGGCAAGTGGCTTGGAGCCGCGACTCGTGCAGATCGTGGGAATGACTGGGGCGCGCAAGCGTCGCAACGGCCTGGATCTGTGACTTCCGGACAACCGAGGGCGGGGAGTGGCAACGGTGGAAATCCCTGGAGAACATCGCATGGCCTCAAAGGCCCTCCGGATCAAGTTCTGCCAGGGGACTCCCTACGCAGTCGCTACATGGGAAAGCATGAAAAAGTCCTTCGACTGGCCATCAAGAATGCGATAGCGCATCAGAAGACCTTCGCGGACAAAACCGCAGCGGTCGAGGACGGCCAGGGATCGCAGATTCGAGTCAAGCACCGTAGCCTGCACCCGCACGAGACCAGCTTCCTCGTGGGCCCAGTCGACCGCCAGCCCGCAGACGTACGTCGCGATGCCTTTGCTCCACATCTCTGGCACGAGGTCAAAGGCGATCTCTGCGGAGCGATGACGCCAGGCGATCGAGTGGAACCCCACCGTGCCGATCAGTCTGTCGGTGAGTCGAGAGGTTATTGCCAGCCTTAGAAACGACGTCTCCCCCGCAGAGGAGGGCAATACGTAGCGCGCGAGGTCATCCTTCGACTGAGGGGCGCTACCCACCTGCTCTGCTATCGCGGGCGCCGACAGGTGTGCAAACAGATCGGGCAGGTCCGAGTAACCGATACGACGCACGCAGACGAGGTCATGATTTGACTCGATCAGGGTTTTGAAGCAGAGGGTCATCGAAGGCAAAATCTGTCGCCAGACATCTTCAGTGGGCCCGTGTCTTGACTAGTCTAAGAAGATCCACGCTGGCGCGTGGTCGCTTGGCTTCTCCTTGGCCCTCACCGCCTTGTCGACGCCGGCTTCCTTCAGTCGTGTCGCGCCCGGGGCGTTGAGCAGCAAATGGTCGATGCGCAGGCCGGCGTCGCGCGGGAAGCGGTTCCTGAAATAGTCCCAATAGGTGTAGATCGCCTTGCCGGCGTGCAGGGAGTGGATCGAGTCGGTCCAGCCCTGCGCGAGCAACTCGCGGTAGGCCTTGCGCGTTTCCGGCTGCAGCAGCGCGTCGTTCTTGTACGAGCGCGGTGAATAGATGTCGTCGATCTCGTCGGTGGCGACGACGTTGTAGTCGCCGGCCAGGATCACCGTCTGCTCGCTCCCGATCAGTGTCTTCGCATGCTCGGCAAGGCGCGCGAACCAGGCGAGCTTGTAGTCGAACTTCGGCCCTGGCTGCGGGTTGCCGTTGGGCAGGTAGATCGAGGCGACGACGACGCCGTGCGCGCTCGCCTCGAGGTAGCGGCTGTGGGTGTCGTCGGGATCGCCGGGCAGGCCGCGGCGACGCTCCTGCAGGTCGCCGCCGCGGGCCAGGACGGCGACGCCGTTGAAGCCCTTCTGGCCGTGCCACACCGCGCTGTAGCCGGCGTCGCGCAGGGCCATCTCCGGAAAGGTCTCGTCGGAGGTCTTGAGCTCCTGCAGGCAGGCGATGTCGGGTTTCGACTCGGCGAGCCATTCGAGCAGCCGCGGCAGGCGCGCCGTGATGCCGTTGACGTTGAAGGTCGCGATCTTCATGGGGACGGGGTCCGGCG
>JBDTJD010000142.1:0-5651 GCA_039935975.1 Caldimonas sp. | reverse complement strand
GCATAGATCGGCGCGGGAAAGGTCGCGCCGGCGCCGGTCATGTCCTGGGCCAGGGCGAGTGGCGCGAGGACCGTCAGGGCGACGGGCAGGAGGCAGGCGAAGCGAAAGGATGCGGTCATCGGAGGTGCCGTCGAGGCGGCAGAGGCGAACGTGCGTTCGATGGCCGGAACTGTACGAATCGTTCGTGACGAGATCGTGACTCGAATTTCCCGGGGCGCGACACGCGCCCTGCGACGACGCGGCGACCCGCGCCGTGCCAGCGTCAGGCGATGGCCGCAGCCAGGCGTTCCGCGCAGCGCCGGGACTGCGCCGCATCGCGCGCCTCGACCATCACCCGCAGGACCCGCTCGGTCCCCGAGGGTCGGATCAGGACGCGACCGGAGTCGCCGAGTTCGCGGTCGACCTCCGCCCGGCTTTGCGCGAGATTGCCGTTCGCCTCCCAGTCTGCCCCCGGGGCGAGGCGGACATTGATGAGCGTCTGCGAATACAGGCTCACGTCCGAGAGCAGCTCGCCGAGCGGGCGGCCGGCGCGCATCGCCGCCTGCAGGACCAGGAGTGCGCTGACGATGCCGTCGCCGGTCGTGTGCTTGTCCAGGGCGAGCAGATGACCGGAGCCCTCGCCGCCCAGCTGCCAACCGCGACGCAGCAACTCGGCGAGCACGTAGCGGTCGCCGACCGAGGCGCGCACGACGTCGATGCCGAGCCGGCGCAGGCCGAGCTCGATGCCGAGGTTGGTCATCAGAGTTCCGACCACGCCCGGCACTGCCAGGCCCTGGCGCAGGCGATCGGCGGCGAGCACGTAGAGGAGCTCGTCGCCGTTGAAGAGCCGTCCGTCGCGATCGACGATCTGGACCCGGTCGCCGTCGCCGTCGAGGGCGACGCCGTAGTCGGCGCCGCCGGAACGCACCGCATCCACAAGGGCTTGCGGCGCGGTCGCGCCGAAGCCGGCGTTGATGTTGAAGCCGTCCGGCAGGCAGCCGATCGCCGTGACCTCGGCGCCGAGCTCGTGGAAGACGTCAGGCGCGACGCGATAGGCCGCGCCGTTCGCGCCGTCGACGACGATCGACAGCCCACGCAGCGACAGCTCGTTGCTGCAGGTGCTCTTGCAGAACTCGACGTAGCGGCCGCCCGCGTCGTCGAGCCGGCGCGCCCGGCCGAGCCCGGACGAGCCGACCCAGCGGCACTCCTGCTCGAGCGCCGCCTCGACCTCGCGCTCCCATTCGTCGGGCAGCTTCTCGCCGTGGTCCGAGAAGAACTTGATGCCGTTGTCTTCGTACGGGTTGTGCGAGGCGCTGATGACGACGCCGAGGTCGAGGCGCAGCGCCCGGGTCAGGTAGGCAACGCCGGGGGTCGGCAGCGGGCCGGTAAGGACGACGTCGATGCCGGCGGAGGCGAACCCGGCCTCGAGCGCCGATTCGATCATGTAGCCGGAGATCCGGGTGTCCTTGCCGATGAGCACGGTCGGCCGTCGGTCGCCGGTGCGGCGCAGCACCTGGCCGACCGCATGGCCGAGACGGAGCATGAAGTCGGGCGTGATCGGCGCGGTGCCGACCGTGCCGCGGATCCCGTCGGTGCCGAAATGGGTTCTGGTCATGTCAGTCTGCTGGTCGCACTCGGCGGGACAGGACGATTATCGGCCGCGCTCGAGGCCTCGCGCCAGACCGCGAGGGCTGCGACCGTGGCAGCGACATCGTGGACCCGGACGATGCTCGCGCCGCGCTCGACCGCCAGAACGGCGGCGACCGCGCTGGCCGCGTCGACTCGCATTCGCTCGCTCTCCGATCGCTCTGCCGGTGCCGTCGCGATGCCGGCCAGCTTCGCCAGGGTCGACTTTCGCGACCAGCCGACCAGGATTGGCACGCCAAGCCCGAGCAGTTCGCGCTGTCGGCTGAGCAGCTCGAAGTTGTGCGCTGCCGTCTTGCCGAAGCCGATGCCCGGATCGACGACAAGGCGATCGGCCTCGATGCCGACCTCCGTCGCTGCGACCAGTCGCGTGCGCAGGAACTCGGCCACCTCGGCCACGACGTTGCCGTAGCGGGCCTCGCGTTGCATCGTCTGCGGCGTGCCCTGCATGTGCATCAGGGCGACGCCACAGGAGCCGTGCGCCGCCACGACCTCCAGCGCGCCCGGCCTGCGCAGCGCCGAAATGTCGTTGACGATGTCGACACCGAGATCGAGGGCCACGCGCATCACCTCGGGCCGGGTCGTGTCGACCGAGATCGGGCAGCCGAGCTGGAGTGCCGCGACGAGCACCGGCAGGAGGCGCGCCGTCTCGACCTCGATGCTGACCGGCTGGGCACCCGGACGGCTCGACTCGGCACCGATGTCGAGCAGGTCCGCGCCGTCGCGCAGCAGTCGCTCGCAGCGGGCAATGGCACCGGCCGGGGTGAGCGTCGGATCGCCATCGGTGAACGAATCAGGCGTGATGTTGACGATCCCCATCACCCGCGGGCGCGAGAGATCGATCGCGAACCGGGTCGTCCGCCAGGGGCTCATGAGCGCTGAGCGCAAGCCCAAGAAAAACGGGGCCGAAGCCCCGTCGTCGAACCGCGCAAGACCATCCTCAGGCGGCAGCGGGCGCGTTGCCCGGCGTCACCGGGGGCACGCCCGTCGCGGGCTTGGCGGCAGGCGCGACCCAGTCCTTGGGCGCGCGCGGCGGCTTGCCGGACATGATGTCGTCGATCTGCTCGGCGTCGATCGTCTCCCATTCGAGGAGCGCGGCGGCCATCGCGTGCATCTTGTCCTGGTTGTCCTCGATGAGCTTTCGGGCGATGCCGTACTGCTCGTCGATGATCCGGCGGATGACGGCATCGACCTTCCTCATCGTCTCTTCCGACATCGTCGTCGTCTTGGTCACCGAGCGACCGAGGAAGACCTCGCCCTCGTTCTCGGCGTAGACCATCGGGCCGAGCTCATCGGTCATGCCGTAGCGCGTGACCATGTCGCGCGCGATCTGGGTCGCCCGCTCGAAGTCGTTGCTCGCGCCGGTCGTCATCTGATGCATGAAGACCTCCTCGGCGATCCGGCCCCCGAACAGCACTGCGATCGTCGAGAGCATGCGCTCCTTGTCGAGGCTGTACCGGTCGCCTTCGGGCAGCTGCATCGTCACGCCCAGCGCGCGGCCGCGCGGAATCACGGTGACCTTGTGAACCGGATCGGTCTTCGGCATCAGCCGGGCGACGAGGGCGTGGCCGGACTCGTGGTACGCGGTGTTCCGGCGTTCCTCCTCCGGCATGATCATGGACTTCCGCTCGGGGCCCATCATGATCTTGTCCTTGGCCTTCTCGAAGTCGACCATCTCGACGACCCGGCCGTTGCGGCGCGCCGCGAAGAGCGCCGCCTCGTTGACCAGGTTCGCCAGGTCGGCGCCGGAGAAGCCCGGCGTGCCACGCGCCAGGATGTCGGCGCGGATGTCCTGGCCGACCGGGACCTTCCTCATGTGGATGTTGAGCACCTGCTCGCGACCGCGCACGTCGGGCAGCGTGACGTAGACCTGGCGGTCGAAGCGGCCCGGGCGCAGAAGCGCCGGGTCGAGGATGTCGGGACGGTTGGTCGCCGCCATCACGATCACGCCGACGTTGGTCTCGAAGCCGTCCATCTCGACCAGCATCTGGTTGAGCGTCTGCTCGCGCTCGTCATTGCCGCCGCCCAGGCCCGCGCCGCGATGGCGCCCGACGGCGTCGATCTCGTCGATGAAGATGATGCAGGGCGCGCTCTTCTTGGCCTGCTCGAACATGTCACGCACGCGCGCCGCGCCGACGCCGACGAACATCTCGACGAAATCGGAGCCCGAGATCGAGAAGAACGGCACCTTGGCCTCGCCGGCGATCGCCTTGGCGAGCAGCGTCTTGCCGGTGCCCGGAGGGCCGACGAGCAGCACGCCGCGCGGAATCCGGCCGCCGAGCTTCTGGAACTTCTGCGGGTCCTTCAGGAAATCGACCAGGTCCTTCACCTCCTCCTTGGCCTCGTCGCAGCCGGCGACGTCGGCGAAGGTGGTGGTGTTGTTGGCGTCGTCGAGCATGCGCGCCTTCGACTTGCCGAAACTGAACGCGCCGCCCTTGCCGCCGCCCTGCATCTGGCGCATGAAATAGATCCAGACGCCGATCAGCAGAAGGATCGGCCCCCACGACGCGAGGATCGAGAGCAGGAACGAAGGCTCCTCGCGCGGCTTGACGTCGAACTTGACGCCGTTGTTGATCAGGTCGCCGACCAGGCCGCGGTCGAGATACGTCGCAGTCGTGCGCAGGTCCTTGTCGTCGGTCGTCTTGGCACGGATCTCGGTCGAGCCGCCGACGGCTTCCTGCAGCGTGACGCTGCGGATGTGCTTGGCGCGGACTTCCTCGAGGAAGTCGGAGTAGGCAATCATGCCGGTCTGGGTGCCGGTGCGCTCGAACTGCTTGAAGACAGTGAACATGACCAGCGCGATCACCAGCCAGACCGCGACCTTAGAGAACCATTGATTGTTCACCGCGACTCCAATTCAGGGAAGGAACGGGCTTGACAAGCAATCCCCGCTCCACGGCATCTGAGGTCAATTTTAGTCCACGCAACCCCGGTATCACCGGAGGGTGGAACGAGGCATTTGACCGCTACGCACCGATATCGTTGCCGGACGCAACGGGCTTCAGCCCGATGCCGACCAGGAAGGTCTCCGAGGACTTGGCCCGCGACGCCTTCGGCTTGATCGCCTTCACCGTCCGGAAGCGGGCCTTGAACCGCTCGACGAGCTGACTGTAGCCGCTGCCATGAAAGACCTTGCAGACCAACGTCCCATCCGGGCGAAGGTGCTGGCCGGCGAAATCGATCGCCAGCTCGACCAGGTCGGCCATCCGCGCGGAATCCGAAGCCGCGACGCCCGAGAGATTGGGGGCCATGTCCGAGAGCACGACGTCGACCGGCCGACCCGCGACGCGCGCCACGAGCTCGGCCAGAGCGGCGTCCTCGCGAAAGTCGCCCAGGATGAAATCGACGCCGTCGATCGGCTCGAAATCCAGCAGGTCGAGGGCGATGATGGTGCCGTGGAGCGGCCCGGCTGCGGCCGACGGGTCGGCGCCGGCGCCGCGCCCGAACTTGCGCCGGACATACTGGCTCCACGCGCCCGGAACCGCGCCGAGGTCGACGACGAGCTGCCCCGGGACGAGCAGGTGCAGCTGCTCGTCAATTTCCTTCAGCTTGTAGGCAGCGCGCGCGCGATAGCCCTCGCGCTGCGCCTGCTTGACGTACGGATCGGTGAGGTGATCGTGCAGCCACGCCTTGTTCAGCTTCTTGCCTTTGCCGCGGGTGCTCATCGGGCGCCGATAATAGGCGGGTGCCTTCCCTTTTCCTCACGCCGGCCGAACGCAAGCAAAAGCGCGCGGACGCACATCACCTCCATCCGGTCGTCGCGATCGGCAACGACGGCGCCACCGAGGCCGTGCGGCGAGAGATCGACGCCGCGCTCGATGCCCACGGATTGGTCAAGATCCGCGTCTTCTCCGATGACCGCGCCGCGCGCGAGGCGCTGCTCGGCGAGCTGAGCGCTGCGTTCGGCGCAGCGCCGGTCCAGCACATCGGCAAGCTCCTCGTGCTCTGGCGTCCTCCGGTGGAAAAGGCCAAGGTCGAGAAGGAAGACCGGATGCCGGGCCCGAAGGTCGTCAAGGTGTTGAAATTCG
>JBDTJD010000141.1:0-3056 GCA_039935975.1 Caldimonas sp. | reverse complement strand
CGCGTCAAGGTGACGGCGTTCGTGCTCGCCGCGCTGCTGGCGAGCGTGTCGGGCTGGCTGTTCGCGCATTTCCAGCGCACCGTGAATCCTTCGCCCTTCGGTTTGAACATGGGCATCGAGTACCTGTTCATGGCCGTGCTCGGCGGCGTCGGCCATGTGTGGGGCGCGCTCGTCGGCGCCGGCGTCGTCCAGATCCTGAAGGACCAGCTCCAGGTCTGGCTGCCCCGGCTGATGGGCACGAGCGGCAACTACGAGGTCATCGTCTTCGGCGTCCTGCTCGTCCTCGTCCTGCAGTACGCGCGCGACGGCATCTGGGCCTTCGTCGACGCCGCCCTGCCGCGCGTGCAACGCAGGGTCGACTGGGCCGACGCGGCGCCGCTGCCCGAGCGCGCGCGCCCGCCGCACGGCGAGGTCGTGCTCGACGTGCGCGCGGCGAGGAAGGAATTCGGCGGGCTGGTCGCAGTCAACGACGTCAGCTTCCAGGTGCGGGCCGGCGAGATCCTCGGCCTGATCGGGCCGAACGGCGCGGGCAAGTCGACGACCTTCAATCTCGTCACCGGCGTGCTGCCGGCGACGCGCGGCGAGGTGGTCCTGCTCGGCCGGCGCATCGAGGCGCTGCGCTCGCGCGAGATCGCCCGCCTCGGTGTCGCGCGCACCTTCCAGCACGTGAAGATGATCGCCGGCATGACCGTGCTCGAGAACGTCGCCCTGGGCGCGCACCTGCGCGGCCGGCACCGGGTGGCCGCGGCGATGCTGCGCACCGATCGCGCCGAGGAGCGCCGCCTGATGAAGGAAGCCGAGCGGCAGCTGCAGCGCATCGGCATCGGTGCGCTGATGCACGAGCAGGCCGACAACCTCGCCCTCGGCCAGCAGCGGCTGATGGAGATCGCGCGCGCACTGTGCGTCGACCCGATCCTGCTGCTCCTCGACGAGCCGGCGGCCGGCCTGCGCCTGAAGGAGAAGGAGGGGCTGGCCGACGTGCTGCGCCAGCTCCGCGGCGAGGGCCTGTCGATCCTCCTGGTCGAGCACGACATGGACCTGGTGATGGGCCTCGTCGATCGCGTCGTCGTGATGGAGTTCGGCACCAAGCTGATCGAGGGCACGCCCGACGAAGTGCAGGCGTCGCCGGCCGTCCGGGCGGCCTATCTCGGCACGGAGCACTAGGAGCGAGCCATGGCCGAACTCCTCCTCAACGTCCGCGATCTGCACGCCGGCTATGGCCGGGCCGAGGTCCTGCATGGGCTCACCCTGACCGCGCGCGCCGGCAAGGTGATCACCGTGATCGGCCCGAACGGGGCCGGCAAGTCGACCCTCCTCAACTCGCTGATGGGCGTGCTGCCGTCGCGCGGCGGAGTCGAGTACGACGGCCGGCCGATCGGCCTGCTCTCGCTCGAGGAGCGGGTGATGCTCGGGATGGCACTGGTCCCCGAGACTCGGGCCCTTTTCTCGACGATGTCGGTCGAGGACAACCTCCTGCTCGGCGCCTACCGCCAGGTGCGCCTGGGCAGGAAGGACAGCGCGCAGTCGCTCGACGAGGTCTTCGTGCTGTTTCCGCGCCTGCGCGAGCGGCGCGAGCAGCTGGCCGGCACCCTGTCGGGCGGCGAGCGGCAGATGCTCGCCGTCGGCCGCGCCCTGATGGGCAAGCCCTCGCTCCTGATGCTCGACGAGCCGAGCCTCGGTCTCGCGCCGCTCGTCGTGCGCGACATCTTCGCGACCATCAGCGCCTTGCGCGCGACCGGCGTGACGATCCTGCTGGTCGAGCAGAACGCGCGCGCCGCGCTCGAGGTCGCCGACTACGGCTACGTCCTCGAAATGGGCGAGATCGCGTTGCAGGGCCCGGCCGAGGACCTGGCGAAGGACCCGAGGGTGATCGAGACCTACCTCGGCGCGACGCGCCGAAAGAGCGACGAGTGACGGTCGACGAGCGGGCGACGCCGAAGTCCGTGCCGCGCGGGCTCGACGACTCGGGCCTCGCGCACCTCGTCGGCTACGCCGCTTCGCGCGCCGCGCTCGAAATGCGCAAGGTCTTCGTCGCCCACATGGAGGGCTTCGACCTGCGCATCGCCGAGTTCACGATCCTGATGCTCGTGAAGACCAACGGTGAAGTGAACCAGAAGCAGCTCGGCCAGGCGCTCGACATCTCGCCGCCGAACATGGCCGTCACGCTCGACCGGATGGTCGAGCGCGGCTGGGTCGAACGCGTGCGCAGCACGCGCGACCGGCGCGCCCAGCACATCCACCTCACGGCCGCGGGGCGCGTACTTGCCGAGCGCGCCTTCAGCATCTCGGCGACGATGGAAGAGCCGGCGCTGGCCGCGCTGTCGCGAGCCGAGCGGGCGCTCCTGATCGAGTTGCTGCGCAAGATCTCGCCGCGGGGTACGCGCGGCACTTCGCCCTCGGGCCGCGCCTGACACCCGGCGGCGACCTCGCCGCCTCGGCAGGATTCAGTGCCCGCCCCAGACCTCGTCCGCGACCTCGACGATCAGCCTGAGCTTTGCGCGCTGCGCCTCGACCGCGATGTCGTTGCCGTGCACCGTGCTCGAGAAGCCGCACTGCGGCGACAGGCAGAGCTGATCGAGCGGCACGTACTTCGCGGCCTCGTCGATGCGCCGCTTCAGATCGTCCTTCGACTCGAGCTGGCCGAGCTTGGTGGTGACCAGGCCGAGCACGACAGTCTTGCCCTTGGGGAGGAAGCGCAGCGGCCTGAAGTCGCCCGAGCGCGCGTCGTCGTACTCGAGGAAGTAGCCGTCGACGTCCATCTCCGAGAGCAGCGCTTCGGCGACCGGCTCGTAGCCGCCCTGCGCCGCCCAGGTGCTCTTGAAATTGCCTCGGCACAGGTGGACGGCGAGCGTCATGCCGGCGGGCTTCTGCGCGACGACGCGGTTGATGAAGCTCGCGTAGCGGTGCGGCAATTCGTCGGGATCGTCACCGCGCGAGCGCGCGGCCTCGCGCATCTTGTCGTCGCACAGGTAGGCCAGGTTGGTGTCGTCCATCTGCACGTAGGTGCAGCCGGCTGACGCGAGCGAGCGGAGCTCGTCGCCATAAGCGTCGGCGAC
>JBDTJD010000140.1:0-10781 GCA_039935975.1 Caldimonas sp. | reverse complement strand
GCCGGATGAATTCCTGGATCTCGTTGGTGACGTGCGGGATCACCTGCACGGTCTTGCCCAGGTAGTCGCCGCGCCGCTCCTTCTCGAGCACGCTCTTGTAGATCTGGCCGGTCGTGAAGTTGTTCGTCCGCTTCATCCGCGTCGTGATGAAGCGCTCGTAGTGGCCGAGGTCGAGGTCGGTCTCGGCACCGTCCTCGGTGACGAACACCTCGCCGTGCTGAAACGGCGACATCGTCCCCGGATCGACGTTGAGGTACGGATCCAGCTTGATGAGGGTGACCTTGAGGCCCCGCGATTCGAGGATCGCGGCGAGGGACGCGGAAGCGATTCCCTTGCCCAGCGAGGACACCACGCCGCCGGTGACGAAGACGAACTTGGTCATTGCACTCGGCACTCGTCACAAGTGCCGCGGTGGAAAGCGCAATTATATGGGTGCGAGGCCGAGCGATCTTCGGTCAGACCAGCTTCTCGTCCGGCGTCGTGATCTTCTTCATCGCCTCGTAGCGCGCCGACGGCACGCACAAGGGCGCGGCGGCCGTGCGATCGGCGTCCCACTGCGGATCGTCGATCGACTCGAAGGCCTGGCGGAGCTTTTCGCCCCAGCTGCTGCGGATCATCTGGAAATAGGGATTGCGCTCGTCGATGCAGACGATCTGCGCGCTCTCGAAGCGGTCGACTTCGTAGACGGCGAGATCGAGCGGCAGGCCCACCGAAAGGTTCGACTTCAGGGTCGAATCCATCGACACCAGCGCGCACTTGGCGGCCTCGTCGAGGGGCGTCGACGGCCGCATCATGCGGTCGAGCACGGGCTTGCCATACTTCGACTCGCCGATCTGGAAAAAGCACGTCTCGCGCGTCGCCTCGATGAAATTGCCGGCCGAGTAGACGAGGAAGAGGCGCATCGCCTCGCCCTTGACCTGGCCGCCGAAGATCATCGAGGCGTTGAAGTCGAGGCCCGACTTCTTGAGCGAGGCGCCGTCCTGGTCGAAGACGCGGCGCACCGCCGCGCCGAGGACGCGCGCGGCGTCGAACATGCTCGGCGCGTTCCAGATCGTGATCGGCGGGCCGTCGCCGTCCTCGAGTTCCTCGCCCTGCAGGATCTCGCGCACCTGCTGCGAGATCGAGAGGTTTCCGGCCGAGAGCATGACCATGAAACGGTCACCGGGCCGCTCGTAGATCATCATCTTCCGGAAGGTGCCGATCTGGTCGAGCCCGGCGTTGGTGCGCGAATCCGAGAGGAAGACAAGGCCGGCGTCGAGCTTGACGGCTACGCAATAGGTCATGGGAGGTCTCGCTGCAGGGCCTTGAGGCGGTAGAGCGCATCGAGCGCTTCCCGGGGCGTGAGCATATCGGGGTCGAGCGCCGCGACGGCATCGCCAAGCGTCGAATCCGCGACGCGGTTGACACTGCCGGGGTCGGCCGCGTGCTCGACGTCGCTCGAGGCCGCCGCGGCGAAGAGGTCGATCTGCGGCTGCCGCGCGATCCGCTCGGCCTCCAGGTGCTCGAGCGCCGCGCGGGCGTGGCGCAGCAGCGCAGGCGGCATGCCCGCCAGGCGGGCCACCTGCACGCCGTAGCTGCGGCTCGCCGGCCCGGCCTCGATCTCGTGAAGGAAGGCGATCTCGTCGCCGCTCTCGACCGCGGCGACGTGGACGTTGATGGCGCGCTCGTGCTCGAGCGGAAAGTCGGTGAGTTCGAAGTAGTGGGTCGCGAAAAGCGTGAACGAGCGGTTCCGGTCGTGCAGGTGATGGGCGATCGCGCCCGCGAGCGCCAGGCCGTCGAAGGTCGAGGTGCCGCGGCCGATCTCGTCCATCAGCACGAGCGAGTGCTCGGTGGCGCCATGGATGATCGCCGCCGCCTCGGTCATCTCGACCATGAAGGTCGACTGCGCATTGGCAAGATCGTCGGCCGCGCCGATGCGGGTGTGGATGGCGTCGATCGGCCCGAGCCGGCACGCCGCTGCCGGCACGAACGAGCCCATCGAGGCGAGCAGCACGATCAGCGCGACCTGGCGCATGAAGGTGCTCTTGCCGCCCATGTTCGGGCCGGTGACGACGAGCATCCGGCGCTTCGCGTCGAGTCGGCAGTCGTTGGCCATGAACGGCTGGCCCGTTTCCGCGAGGCGGGCCTCGACGACCGGATGGCGGCCCTTCTCGATCTCGATCAGCGGTTCCCGGACGAAGCCGGGCCGGCACCAGTCGGCGCGGCGCGCGACCGTGGCGAGCGAGGCGAGGGCGTCGACCGTGGCGAGCGCCCGCGCGACCGCCGCGAGGCCGTCGACATGCGGCGCCAGCGCGTCGAGCAGCGCGTCGTACAGCAGCCGCTCGCGGGCCAGCGCGCGCTCGCCTGCCGAGAGTGCCTTGTCCTCGTACGCCTTCAGCTCCGGCGTGATGAAGCGCTCGGCGTTCTTCATCGTCTGGCGGCGCCGATAGTCGGCCGGCACGCGCGCGGCATGAGCCTGCGACACCTCGATGAAGAAGCCGTGGACGCGGTTGTATTGCACCCGCAGCGTCGCGATGCCGGTGCGCGTGCGCTCGCGGCCTTCGAGCTCGAGCAGGAAGGCGTCGCCGCCCGCGCCGATCGCGCGAAGCTCGTCGAGCTCGGCGTCGCGGCCGGGGGCGATCACGCCGCCGTCGCGCAGAAGCGCCGACGGCTCTTCGGCGACGGCGGCGAGCAGCGAGGCGATCACCGGTGACGGCGCCAGCGCCTCGAACAGCATCTCGAGCAGCACCGCGCCGTCGCGCGGCACGCTGGCGCGGACTGCCGGCAGCGCCGCCAGCGTCGTGCGCAGGGCCGCGAGGTCGCGCGGTCGCGCCTGGCGCAAGGCGATGCGCGTCGCGATCCGTTCGACGTCGCTGACCGGCCGGAGCGATTCGCGCACCGTGCCGAGGTCGGCCGCGAGCAGGGCGGCGATCGCGTCGTGGCGCTCGCTCGCGACGCGTCGCTCGCGCAGCGGCGCGGTCAGCCATTGGCGAAGGGTGCGGCTGCCCATGCCGGTGACGCAGCAGTCGATTGTCGAGAGCAGCGTCGGCGCGTCGCGTCCGCGCAGCGTTCGGGTGAGCTCGAGGTTTCGGTGCGTCGCCGGCGGCAGCTCGACGAGCTCGCTCGTCCGCTGCACCGAGATGCGCCGAAGGTGGGCGAGCGCGCGACCCTGCGTGTGCTCGGCATAGGCGAGGAGCGCCGACGCGGCGGCATGCGCCGCGGTCAGGTCGGCAGCGCCGAACGCCACGAGGGAGGCGACGCGCAGCTGCGCGCAAAGCTTTCGCTCGCCGAGGGCACTGTCGAACTGCCAGGCCGGCCGATGCGTGACGGTCGTGCCGGAGAGGTCGGCGATCGCACCGGGCAGGTCGCGCTCGACGACGACTTCCGCCGGCGCGAGGCGCGCGAGCCAGCCGGCGAGCTCGTCGTCGCGGCATTCCGCCAGGCCGATCTCGCCCTGCGAAAGCGCCGTCCACGCCAGGCCGAGCCGATCGCGCACGCGCGCGACCGCGAGCAGCACCGAGTCGCTCCGGTCGGCGAGGAGATCGCTGTCGGTGAGCGTGCCCGGCGTGACGACGCGGACGACCTTGCGCTCGACCGGGCCCTTGCCCGCACCGACTGCGCCGACCTGCTCGCAGATCGCAACCGACTCGCCCATACGGACGAGCCGGGCCAGATAGGTGTCGACCGCGTGCACCGGCACTCCGGCCATGGGGATCGGCGCGCCGGCGCTGGCGCCGCGCGCGGTCAGGGTGATGTCGAGGAGCTCGTGGGCGCGCTTCGCGTCGTCGAGGAAGAGCTCGTAGAAGTCGCCCATCCGGTAGAAGAGGAGCGTCTCGGGATGATCGGCCTTGATGCGCAGGTACTGCGCCATCATGGGCGTGTGCGCGGAAAGCGGGGTACTCCCGGGTGCTGGATCAGACACGTGATTCCGACGGTGAGCTGTTGAAATGACTGGCTGAGTATCCGATTGCGAGCGAAGCGTGTTGCTCGACGACGCTTGTCGACGGTCGCCGGCATCTGCGGTTTCGGCGAAGCTTTCGCGCAGGATTTAGAACTTCCTGGTTCGAGCCCGGGTCGAGCCAATAACCTACGCTGGCCACGTCTGGTTTCGACGCTCGAGCCGTCAGACGCTCCCGCGTGGCGCGCACCTTAACACCGAGGCATGCCCGGGCTTTCGCATCGCCGCGATTGCTCGGCGGCCGCCGTTCGACACGGCCCACGCGGCGTTGCCGGCTGAAGCGGAGCACCTTGAGCAACGCGTGACGACGGGCAACCCGACGGGTTGACTCTCTGCGCCAGCGCGATCAACGCGCCGAGGCGCGGTGCGCGAGAACAAGGACTCGGACCGCGCCGCCGCTCGGTCGGATGGGCATCTCCGCCTACACGGTCTTCATCCCACTCCGACCCCCGAGTCCTTGCCGGCCGGAGACCATTCCGCACGCGCTCTTGCGCAACGGATCTTCATTCACCGAACCTCACCCGGAGAACCCTCATGTCCGAATCCAACCCCCAGAACCTCGACCCGATCACCAAGACGCCGGGAGCCCATCCGGTGGGAACCGGTGCGGGTGCCGCCGGTGGTGCCGCCGCCGGGGCTGCGCTCGGATCGCTGGCGGGTCCCGTCGGCACCTTGGCCGGCGGCGTCATCGGCGCTGTCGTAGGAGGTCTTGCGGGCAAGGGAGTGGCGGAGAGCGCCAACCCGACCGAAGGCGGGGCGCCCAGTGAGCACAAGGTCGGTACCGGCGCGGGCGCGACGGCCGGTGTCGTCGCCGGTGCGGCAGCGGGGTCGGTGGCAGGCCCGGTGGGGATGGCTGCCGGGGCCGTCATCGGCGGCTTGGCCGGCGGTGCTGCTGGCGAAGGCGCCGCTGAAGTCGTCAATCCGCGCGCGGACGATCGCCTGGCCGAGCATCACCTGGGCCAGGGCGTCGGCGCAGGCGGCGGCGCCTTGGCAGGCGCAGCCGTGGGGGCCGTCGGTGGTCCGATCGGCATGGCCGCGGGTGCGGCCATTGGCGCTGTCGCCGGTGGCATGGCGGGCAAGGGCACGGCCGAAGTCGTCAATCCGAAGACGGGCGATCCGCTTCACCAGCACAACCTCGCCACCGGCAGCGGTGCAGGTGTCGGCGCGTTGACCGGAGCCGCGGTGGGCTCCGTCGCCGGCCCGGTCGGCATGGCCGCAGGTGCGGCGATCGGCGCGCTGACGGGCGGCACCGCTGGCCGGGGTGCTGCCGAAGTCGTCAATCCAAAGCTCGCGGACCAAGACCAGGAACATCATCTCGCCAAGGGCGTGGGCGCGAGCGGCGGGGCCGTTGCCGGTGCCGCTGTCGGAGCCGTCGGCGGGCCCATCGGAATGGCCACGGGTGCTGCGATCGGCGCCGTTGCGGGTGGGCTCGCCGGCAAAGGAGCCGGCGAGGTGGTGAACCCGAAGAGCGGTGACCAGCTCGATCACCATCACATGGGGACCGGCGTCGGCGCTGGTGGTGGCGCGGTGGCAGGCGCGGCTCTGGGTGCTGCGGGCGGGCCCGTCGGAATGGCGGCGGGTGCGGTGATCGGTGCCGCGGCGGGCAGCATGGCCGGCAAGGGCGTGTCGCAGGCTGTCAATCCGCAGGCCGAGGACGACTACTGGAGCGCGTCGTATGCGAAGTCCCGCTACGTCACGTCCGGCCAGACTTACGAGGACTACCGTCCTGCGTATCGGCTCGGCTACAACCGTCGTGCGTCGACGGGGGGAGCCTTCGACGCGGCCGAGGGCCAGATGGCCCAGGACTGGAACGCGGTCAAGGGCACGTCGCGACTCACCTGGGAGCAGGCCAGGCTCGCAGCTCGCGACGCGTGGGATCGGGTGACGCGGTAGTCGTCATGGCCAAGCCGCCGCTCGCCCACATCCTGATCGTCGAGGACGACGGCGATCTTCTCGAGGTGCTGAAGTTCGTCCTCGAGGAGGCGGGGTATGCCGCCTATTCGGCCAGCAACGGCGCGCAAGCGCTCGAGCTGGCCGGCTCGGAAGCGATCGATCTCGTGATCCTCGACATATCGATGTCCGGGATGAGCGGGGTCGAGGTCGCTCGCGCGCTGCGGGCGGATCCGGACAGATCGAAGATCCTGATCGCCGTCCATACCGGGTTGGAGGAGGAGGTGGTGCGGGCGCAGCTTCCCGACTTCGATCTCTTCATGCCCAAGGCCGATGACGCTGACGGGCTCGTGCGGATGGTTTCCGAGTTGCTGGAATCGCGCGCGCCGGCCTCGGTGGCAGGCACAGAGGTCGACGGCGGCTCGCCCTGAATTCGAAGAGAGCGATCCGGACGATGTGAGGTTGGTGATACCCACCGCTGTGCTCGACGCAGTCGCTGAGAGCAGCCGGTTGTCAGCCTTTCGTCTCGAGACTCGCGACGCCAGGTCGCGTGTCCATGAACGCCGGGTCCTGGCGCGCCTTCGACACGGGCTGGAACGGCGTGAGCAGCCGCATCGGCCAGTCGCGGGTGGTCGCGAAGAACGAAGGCCCGGTCACTGCGCGCCCGTCATCGGGTTCATCGATGGGACGACCGTCGCGCGTGAACAGCCTGTGCAAGCGTTGCATCAGCTTCATCCAGGGTTCAACGACCGGTCCCCGATCCGGTTGACCTCGCGGTGACCGACCCGGTCGGCGGATCGGAGCCGGCGAGCGTTTCCTATGGCACCCGCCCGCACGAGAGGCTGCACGTAGGGATATGAGAACGAACGTAGTCTTTGGTAAAGCGCCGGTGCAATCCCGGCGCCGGCACCCATGTCGCGCTAGCCTGTCGTCGACGGGCGACGGGGTGCGCCGGCCGATCCATGTCGCGGCCGCACTCGCGTCCGTTTGTCGCGAGGAGAAGCCGTGACCTTGCCGGGTCTTTTGCGCAACGTGGCATCGCTCGCCGGCGCGGCTTGCATCGCCATCGCGGCCCATGCGCAGCCCGCTGCACTGTCGCCCCGAGCAGGCGACGAGCCGGTCGTCGAGAGCTTCGATCTCGAGCAGGTCGCCGAACTGAACCCGGGCGTGGCTTTGCGCTTCAGCGTCTTCGGCACGGCCGACGCGATCGTGACGCTTTCGATCGAGGGCGGCCAGCACCTCGTCAGCCTGCCCGAGACCGCGCCAGGAATTTACGAGGGCGTGTACCTGATCGACGGGCGCGACCGCATCCGTGGCGACAGCCGCGTCGTCGCCACCGTGCGGCGCGACGGGCGTGTGACGCAGTCGCGACTCGGCGAGCCGTTGCTGCTTGCACGTGGCACGACGCCCTGGGTTGCCGACCGGTCGCCGGGAGCCGCCGCGCGCGACTCGACCGCCGCGCCTGCGGTCGAAACCTGCGCCGACTGCGCGGTCGTGGTGTCCATCGAGCCCGATCTTTCGTCGTCGGTCGGCATCGTCGGTGCATTCACCGGTGCGGTCGCCGGGATGGCTGCCACCCATCCGCTCGGCGAGGACCACGGCCGCCGCGTGATGGGAGTGGTGAGTGCCGTCTCCGGGTCGTGGCTGGGCCGGGAGATCGAGCGGCGCACCGCACGGCCGCGCGCCTGGCTCGTCGTGCTCCGATTGCCCGACGGCAGCGTGCGCGAGCGCCGTGTCGACTCCGCACCGGCCTTTCGCGCCGGCGATACCGTCAATCTGTCGGCGAGCGACGTCAAGATCCGGGCCGTGGCCCCGACCCTCTGAGCCGCACCCGCGCGTGGTGACCTCGCCATCGCCTGGCCTGTCGAGCCTGACCACGCCGATCGCGCGTGTCGCGACGTCGGCCGCACGCCGCGGGCGCTGGCGCGACGGCCCGTACGTGCGCGCCCTGCCGTCGCTCGTCGAGTTCGTCACGGTGGTCGTGGCGATCCTCCTCCTCTGGCCCTCCTTCGAAAAGCTGTCGACGCTCGGCGCCGGACGCGACGACCGCTTCCTCCAGCGCGCTCTCGTGGTCACCGGGTTGCCCAGTCCGTCGCTGCCGGACCTTTGCGCGGCCTACGACAGGCAGGCCGCGCCGATCCTGCGCGACACCTTGTGCGCTTCCCCGTCGCGCGGCGCTGCCGCTTCTCTGCAGGCCGCCATGCCCATGGCACTGGCGTCCCGGTGGGAGCTCGCCACGCGCGCCTTTGCGCAACCTTTGGCCGATGCGGAGCGCAGGACGGTCGCGCTGCGCCGGCAGGCCGAAGACGGCGACGGCGAGCTGCGCACACAGGGTGATGCGGCCGCGGCAATCGAAGCCGAGATCGAGCCTTTCGTGGCCCGTTATCGCATCGGTGCCGATGCCACGGCGGGCCCGGCGCCGCTCGCCTGCGCCTGGCGATGGGGCCGTGCGGCGCTGGCCGCGCAGGGCGGCGCCGATTCCACACGGGTGCACGCCGACGTCATCCTCCTGCTCGGAGCCGCCCTCGACGGCCGTGGCACCACCGCTGCGCTGGCATCGGAGGCCAGCCTGCCGACGTTGCCGGCCTCGGCCGCGATGGGCTGCGCGGGGATCGTCGAGACACTGGCGGCGACGGCTTCGCTGATGGCCGATGCGCGCCGATCGGTCACGAACGAGCGCAAGAACGACGCCGTGCGCGCGCTCGCGCGCAGCGCAGGGACGCAGTGGGCGGCGGCCATGATGCTGGGATACGGTTTCGTCGTCTGGAGCCGTCATGCCCAGCGCGCCACCCCCGTCGTCGCCGTCGCCCTTGTCTCGTGGGGCGCGGCCGCCTGGGCGGCGCGCGTGCCGTGGCCGTTCGTCGACGCGGGCGGCTTCGTGCCGGCGCGCGCCGGTGCCTCGCTGACGAGCGCTCCTGCGACGTTCGTGCTCGTCCTCGCCGCCGCCGGCGTGCTGCTGGCGCTCGTCGCCATGGCGCGGGGCGCGGGCCGCCAGCCATCCGCGGCGCCGGCGCAGTCGATGAGCTCGCGCGTCGGCTACGCCGGACTGGTCCTGGCCACCGGCATCGGCGCGCTGCTGCTGATCGACCTGTCATTCAACGGTCATGCCGGCAACCGCTACCTCGCGCTCTACCACCAGGGCCATCTCTGGTTGGCGATGCTGCTGCTCTCGGTGCTGACGCTCCTGCGTCGAGATCTTTCGCGCGCGCTCGCCTGGGCGCTCACGGTTGCCGGCGAAGCCGTTCGTGGCACCGCCGGTCGACTCGGTACGGCGACGACGACCGGCGCCCTGCTCGCGGCGAGCGCCGCAGCCTTGCTGGTGTTCGGTCTCGCCCTGGCCCATCTGCGCCAGCTCACCTCCGAGCTGGGTCGCATCTGGTTGATCTTCGGCGCTGCCTGGTTCTTCTTCCTGCGCGCAGGACCGCTGACCGAGCGGTTCGCGCGCGCCGGCCTCGCCGGCTTCTCGCTCGTTCGCTACGCCTGGCCGATGGTCTTCGTCGTCGGCGTTCTCATCGGCGCCATGTTCGCCACTCGCGACATGGGACCGCTGCTGATCTCGGGCTACGCAGCGGGCGCCTTTGTCGCGGCGACGCTGGCGATGTGGTGGCATCACCGCACCGGGCACGCAGGCACCGCCTTCACGCTCGCGGCGATCTGCTTCATGGCCTGGATCGGCATCGTCACGGCAGCACTGTTCCGTTTCGGCTCGCTCGACGCCGTCGCCGCGAGTCGACTCGAGAGCGTCGCCGCGCCATTCGCTTCGATCAACGACCAACTCGCGCTCGTCTCGTGGTTCCAGCGCGCGGCCCCGAGCGGGGGCTTCGGCCTCGGCACGACGCCGTGGTGCGGCTTCGCGCCGGCGCACTCGTGCAGCGGCGTGCCAGCACAGATCCACAGCGACTACACCTTCACCGCCATGATCGGCGTCTTCGGGCCGGTGCTCGCGTGGGCGATGGCGATCGGCACGGCGCTCTGGCTGCACCGATTGATCCGTCATCACGGGCGCATCACGCGCGGCGAGCCGCGCCTGGTCTCCAGCGAGGGCCGGCTCGCCAACGACGGACAGGCGCTGCTCAGCTGGATCTGCGTCGCCTGGGTCGTGCTCACCTCGTGCCAGCTGGCGGTCACGGTGGCAGGCAATCTCGCCGTCCTGCCTCTCACCGGCGTCACCTTTCCGTTCGTGAGCTTCGGCATGACCTCGCTCCTCGTCAACACGGCGTTGCTGGCGCTTTGCCTCAACGTCGACCTGCCGCAGCGACCCGGCCATGTCTGAGCGCCGCCGCGTATCGATGCTCGACTGCGCGATCGCGGCGAGCATCGCGGTCGTTCCGATGCTGCTCGGCGTCGTGCTGCTGGTCGCTGTCGTGCGACCGGCCGACCCCGACGCGGCCTGGCGCCAGGGACGTGACGACCGCTACGTGAGCGTGCGCCACGTCGCTGCCCTGAAGACCTTCGAGCGGGCGATCGCGCAGCGGCCCGATCAAGCGCCGCACGCCGTCGATGCGGCGCAGGTGCTCGCAGGCATTCCGGCGTGCCGCCTCGACTGGGGTCCGCGCGCCGGCGTCTGGCCGCGATTGCGGCAGGCTGTCTTCGATGTGGCACCGGAGCCGGCGCCCGCCGACGAGATCGCCGCCCGGCTCGGCGAGCTCGATGCCGCGCTGCTCCGGTTCAGCGACCGCGAGAACGCGCGGGTCGAGCACCGCGTCGGACTCGACGCGGTGCGCTGGTTCGCGGCCGCATCGGACGCGCTCGCTGCGCCGCTGGAAAGCGAGGCAGCACCGGGCCGGCGTTTCCGCATGCGCTGCGCCGACCTCGCGGGCGCACTCGGCGCCCTGCGGCGCAACGACGCGGCCATGCTGGAGACGCTCGCCTGGCGTGGCACGGAAGGCGCCGCGACGCTGGCGCGCTGGCGGCCCGAACAGGAGATGCAGGTGACGGCCCGCGACGTGACCCG
>JBDTJD010000139.1:0-4530 GCA_039935975.1 Caldimonas sp. | reverse complement strand
GCCCGCGACGATCACCTCGAACACATGGATGAAGACGAAGAGGAGCAGGCCGGCCGCCGCGAGGAAGTGGAGCGAGCGCGCCGACTGGCGGCCGCCGAGCAGGTCGACCCAGCCGGTGAAGACGGTATCGATGCGCGGCGAGAGCGCCATGCCCGCGAACACGATCAGCGGCAGCAGGACGAAGATCACGACCAGGTACGCGAGGCTCTGCAGGACGTTGTAGCGGGTCGCCGCCGCGCCGGTCGGATGCTTGAACTTGATGTGGTCGACGATCGAGCGGCCGATGTTGCGCAGCTCGTCGCGCGTCGGCAGCAGGTCCTTGACCAGGTGCCTGCTGAAGATCGTGTAGAGCAGGTACAGCACGCCGTTCACGACGAAGAGCCAGGCGAAGAAGAGATGCCAGTGGCGCGCCATCGCCAGCCACTGCGGGCCCGGGATCGTCGCCCAGCTCGGAAAGCCGCGCGCCGTGACCTGCCCGTTCACGTTCGAGACGCCGAGGACACCGGTCGTGACGAAGTCGGTGCTGCCGACGCGCGTCGTGCCGACCGGGCCCTTGGGCGTGTTCTCGCCGCGGATCGAGAGCCACGGCGTTCCCGTGACCGAGTCGTGACCCCAGTACAGCGTCGGGTGGGCGTTGAAGATGTTGAGACCGCTGCCGAGCAGGATCGTCATGCAGACGACGTTGATCCAGTGCATCACGCGCACCGGCACGCGGTGTCGGTAGATGCTCGTGCCGCCGACGACGGCGACGACGTCGACGCGCTGCAGCTCCGGCACCGGCACCGGCACCGCGATCCTGTCTGCTTCGATGTCCATGCGAGGCTGCTCCCGATCTGCTGCTGGGGATGTCGACAAGGACGGCGCGCTTCTTACACGCCGGGCTCACCTTGCCGCCCTACGGCATCGGCGTCATGCGGGCGTCCGGCCGCAGAAGAATACGCGCCTCGCCGGTCACCGAGGCGATCACGCCGTTGGCGACGTAGCTCGACGGCGCCTCGGGCTCGAGCGCGGCGACGATGAGGCCGGCAAGCGGCTGGTCGAGCCCGACGTAGAAGCCGCCCGCCGCGAGGTCGAGCAGCGCCGGCATCGTCTGCACCTTCACGCGCGTCGTGGCGCCGGCGTGGAGTTCGACATCCTGAGGCGTCGCCCCGCCGATCGGCTCCCGCCCGATCTCGCGATAGGTTTCACCGCGCAGCTCGCCGAGCTCCTCGAGCCGGGACACCTCGACGCCGAGCAGGCGCAGCCGGGCGACCGCATCGGTCTCGCCCGGCCCGAGCCAGTAGCCGCACGGTCGGGTCCGACTCTTCAGGGTGCGCAGCTGCAGCGCCGACTCCCAGGAGACGGTGACGTTGCGGATCGCGCCGGTGTCGCGATCGATCATCGAGGTCGTGTACTCGCTCGGCGTCGGCGCCGCCTCGACGACGATCTCGCCGCGGCAGGCGCGCGACGCGGTCTCGCGATCGACGAACTGGCGCAGCTTGACGAGGTCGCCGGCACGGATCGCCGCGCTCGCGAGCACGCTGGCCACGGCGACGGTCTGGGTCTGCACCCTGCGCTTCAGGTCGACGCGGCCGAGGCCGCCGCCGCGCGATTCCACCAGCAAGCTGACGGCATTGCGCAGGCCCCAGGCGTTGCGCCCGACCTGCGCGCCGATGCTGCCCATCGAGAGAGTCCGGTCGGACAGGTCGGAGGAGGTCGTCGAATACCAGTCGCTCGTGAGGCCCGCCCCGCGCAGGCTGGCGATGAGCGGCTGGCGGAACCATTGCTCGGCGGCTCGCGTGACGAAGGCGGGCAGGTTCGCCACGGTCGCGTACTGGAGCATCGCGTCGAAGCGCTGCACCGCTCCGAACTTGGCGGTGAAGACGCCGCCGACCGGGTACTCGTGCAGGTCGAGGACGACGATCGGTGCGAAGCGGTTGACGAGCTGGGTGACGGCGCGCGCCTCGGGCGTGCGCAGCAGCAGGTGGTCCCGGTTGACGTCGGTGCCGTCGGCGGCGGCGCGTGTGAAGGCGAAGGCTCCATCGGGATTGGCGCGCGGCAGGACGACGACGTCGACCTTGTCGAGCACATTGGCGAAGCGGCCGCTGGCGAGGTCCTGGGCGACGACGATCAGCGCTTCGGCGCCGGCCGGCTCGTCGCCGTGCTGGCCCGCGACGATCACGACCGTCGGCCGGTGCGTCGGCGCGTCGAGCGGCGCGCCGGGCGCAGGCTCACCGCCCGGCCGCGTGAAGGCGAGCGCGTCGATCGGCCGGCCCGACTGCGAGACGCCGAGGCTCACGACACGGATCTCGGTGCTGCCCTCGCCGATGGTGCCGGTCCGCTCGAGACCGTAGAGGATGGCGTGCAGCTCCTCGTCGGTGGTGAAGGTCTGGCGGCCGGGCGCGAACGCCGGCGTCGCGAAGCTCAGCGCCGGCTCCGGGAAGCGTGCCGCGACGGCGGCCGGCACGGGGTCGGGGACCGGCACCACCCCGACGGCGATCTCGGGCACGGCGCGGGACGGCACCGGCGACGCCACCGCGACCGGCGGCGCGGACCGCGCCAGGGGCGCCGACGCGGCCGACGATGCTGGCAAAGACGGCCGCGCCGTGAAGATCGGCATCGGCGCCGCGACGGTGACCGGCGCGCGCACGGACGGCGACGAGGACGCGCAGGCCGCCAGCAGCGCCACGCTGGCGAGGGCGACGGGCGGGCAGATGCGCGCGCGAGAGAACCGGACCATGGATGCTCCTCTGCGCCGGGAAGCACAGGCGCGACGAATATAGCTGCGCCGTCGGCGCGACCCGCGCATCAAGGCCCTGCGCGAAGGTCGTCCGGGGTTCGACGCCCATCCCGCGCCGCGCAGGCGACGCTTCGCGCCGCCTGGGGCCCGGTCGTCGCATCGCACCGGACCGCGTGCGCCGATCGCCCAGAATGGCTGCGTGGAGACGAGCGCCGACCCCCGACTGCCGCCGCCGGACCGATGGCCCCGGTTCGCCTGGCGTGGCGCGCGTGTCGTCGGCGCGGCGGTCGTGATCGCGACCACGCTCTGGGCCGTCACGGAACAGTCCTTCGGCACGACGCTCGTCTATGCGCTCTGCATCTCGCTGATGACGTGGCTCTTCATCGACCTGTCGCGGATGACGGTCGCATCGCACGTGCCCAGCTGGTTCGGCAACCCTGCCTCGGGCGACAGTCAATGGCCCGGCTGGACCTGGATGCTCTTCATCGTCGCGATCGGCGCCGTCCTCGGCTATGCCTGCGGCAACGCGATCGGCAACCGCCTCACCGGCCTCGACCTGCCCGGCCCGTTCAACTCGAACCCGCGCCAGACGCTTGCCCTCCTCGTCACGGGCCTCATCCCGGCGGTGACGATCACCTACTTCTTCCAGTCGCGCGAGCTGATCGCCAAGCAGAGGGTCGAGGTCGAGCGCGCCGAGCGCCAGGCCGCGGAGCAGCAGCTCAAGCTGCTCGAATCGCAGCTCGAGCCGCACATGCTCTTCAACACCCTGGCCAACCTGCGTGCACTGATCGGCGTCGACCCGGCGCGTGCGCAGGCGATGCTCGACCGGCTGATCGCCTTCCTGCGCGCATCGCTCGCCGGCTCGCGCGTCGGCGCCCAGACGCTCGGCCTGGAGCTCGAGCGCTTGCGCGACTACCTCGCGCTGATGGAGATCCGCATGGGCCCGCGCCTGTCGACCTCGTTCTCATTGCCGGCCGACCTCGCCGGTGCGCTGGTGCCGCCCTTCCTGCTCCAGCCGATCGTCGAGAACAGCATCAAGCACGGCCTCGAGCCCAAGCGCGAAGGCGGACGGATCGAGGTCACGGCCGAGCGCGACGGTGCAACGCTCGTCGTTCGCGTGCGCGACACCGGCGTGGGCGCTGCGAGCGCCTTGGCCGCGCCGACGGCCGACGGCGGCTTCGGCCTCGGCCACGTGCGCGCGCGCTTGGCGACGCTCTACCGATCGGCGGCATCGTTCGAGCTGTCGCCGGCCGACGATGCGCGCGGCGGCATGCTGGCGACGGTCCGGCTGCCGTACGCGACCTCCGCGGCACCGCCTGCGGCCACGACGTCGCCCATGCCGGAGCGCGTGTCGTGACCGGCTCGCCAACGCACCGTGCGCTCATCGCCGAGGACGAGCCGCTCCTCGCCGCGACCTTGCAGGCCGAGCTCGCCCGGATCTGGCCCGAGCTCGAGATCGCGGCGGTCGTCGGCGATGGCGAAAGCGCTGTCGAGCGCACGCTGGCGATCCGCCCGGAGGTGTGCTTTCTCGACATCCGCATGCCGGTGATGAGCGGCCTCGAGGTCGCACAGGCCCTGGCCGAGGACTGGCCCGACGACGGCACGCCGTTTCCGTTGATGGTCTTCGTGACCGCGTACGACCAGTACGCGCTGCAGGCGTTCGAGCATGCTGCGTTCGACTATGTGCTCAAGCCGGTCGAGCCGGTGCGGCTCGCGCAGACCTGCGTGCGGCTGCGCCAGGCTCTCGCGGAGCGTGGGCGTGCCGCGTCGCCCTCGCCGGTCGGCGCAGCCGCGGCGCCGGTCGATGCGGC
>JBDTJD010000138.1:0-35220 GCA_039935975.1 Caldimonas sp. | reverse complement strand
CGGGCTGGCGCGCAACTGCGCACCGTCCGGCGGCAGGTCCATGGTCTTCGGCGCGGCGACGGCGCACGCGCCGGCAACCGCGAGGACAGCCGCTGTCGCGACCAGACGAAGGGTGGGTTGCATGGGTTGCTTCCTCGCTGTCATACCGCGGTGACCTTCACCGACTCGATCACGTTGCGCATGTAGCCGGCCGGCTGCCAGACCGCCGTGGTCGGCTGGCCTTCGCCCGACTTGCTCCAGGCGCACGAACGCACGTCGACCGGACCCGGCTTGTCGGGAACGAAGCCGAACGTGAACTCGCGGAACGAGTAGCGGCCGAGGTCGTTGCCGAGCTGGGCCTGGCGCCAGGTCTGTCCGCCGTCTACCGAGACGCCGACTTCGCGGATGCCCTGGCCGCCGTCGAAGGCGATGCCGCGGACGACCGTCTGCGCACCGGCAGGAATGCGCTGGCCGCCGCTGAGCGAGGTGACGAAGGAGCGCACGGTGAAGCGACCGATGGGACGCGTCGCCGTGGGCGCAGTGCCCGGCACGACGCAGGCACAGTCGTTGTCCGGAATGCGGTAGGCGGGCTTCATCCAGAAGCCGTCGAAGACGCTGTCGATGACGTCGATCTGGGACAGGTGCTTGACCCAGTAGGTGCCGTAGTAGCCCGGGACGATCAGCTTGACCGGGTAGCCGTTCAGCATCGGAATGTCGGCACCGTTCATCTGCCACGCGATCAGCACGTCGGGGTCCATCGCCTGCGACATGTCGAGCGCCTTGACGAAATCACCGCCGCCGTAGACGCCGGTGTCGAGACCGTCGAAGGTGACCTGCTTGGCGGTGTTGCGGAGCTCGGCCTTGGCCAGCACGTCGCGAAGGCGCACGCCGGTCCAGCGGGCGTTGCCCATCGCGCCATTGGCCGACTGGCCGCCGGTGACACGCGGCTCGAAGAACCCGCGGCTGTTGCCGGAGCACTGGTTCACGGCGACGATCTCGACCGGCTTGAACTGCGTCTTCAGGTCGGCGAGCGTGAGGTTCAACGGCTTGCCGGCAGCGTTACCGCCGAGCTTGATGACGTGGGTGGCGGCGTCGATCGATGTCGGGATCCCGGCGTTGTGATAACGCACGAAGAACGCGTCGTTGGGCGTGATCACGCCGTCGTTGTAGACGGAGAAAGGCGTCTCGAGCTGAGGCGGCCGCGAGCTCAGCACGATCAGCGGACGCTTCTCGGGAAAGGCGACCAGCTTGCGCGAGCCGTTCGCGAACGGCTGCTCCATGGTGCCGCTCTGCGCGAACGCCGGTGCGGCGAGCGAGCCCATGCCCGTGGCGGCGGCACCGAGTCCTCCGGCCAGCAGACGACGCCGTCCTGGATTCGAGAGTCGTGTCATGCGTCTCCTTTCTAGCGGCGTGTCGGCCGCAGTGCAGATGCGCGAATTGTCTCCGGAAAACGACGCCATCCAGCGTGAATACGACTCGCGTTGCGCCGATGCGTTTCAGTGCACTGGTACCGGCACCGCACCGCAGTCGAACGGTGGCAACCTTCGCGCGCTCGAGGTCGCCGGTCCAGCCGGCGAAGAAATGGACGCGGAACGCGGCGCATATCGGCTGATGAGCGCGGCTGTCGAGGCATAGCCTTCCCGGCCATGTTCGGTGCCCTCTTCGACAAGCTCACCGGTCGCCGCTCGACCGACGTGCCGGCCAAGGCGCCCGCTCCGGCCCGCCCGGCTGCGGCGTCGACGATGACGAGCGCCGTCGCCGACGACGCACCGATCGGCCTCGGGGCGCGCCGGCCCCTGATCGCGCCCGCCGGCGGGCTCGCCGGCTTCGAGTTCGGCGCCAGTGCCGCGGTGCTGGCGCGCGCCCGCGCCGGCACCGGCGATGCCGGCCTGCACGCCGGCGTCGGCAACGTCCTCGGCGCGATGCGCCTCAGCATCGACCAGAAGATGGTCGCGCTGGCCGAGTTGCCCGCCAGCGGCCTGGTCCGCTTCCAGCGCGACGGCGACTTCTGCGCTGGCATGTACATCGCCGTCGGACCCGATCCGATGTTCGCCGACGCCACCGCGACGTCGGCGATGTTCGCCCGCATCCGCCGGTCCGGCGCCAGCGTCGGCTGGGCCCGGCCGTCCGCGACACCGATCGCCCTGCCGCCCGGCGAGCCCGACTTCGTCCCGGTGCGTCAGTCGCCCGATTCGGACGCTGCCGCATGGCAGCGCGCCATCGACGACGCGCGCACGCACCATCCCAAGGCGGCGCTGCTGCTGCTCGACATCGAAGGCGTCGAGCTGATGGAGTCGCTTCTTCATCCGCCCGTCTTCCTGGCCGCCTGCGCGATGAGCAAGAGCCTCGTGCCGGCCCAGACCCAAGCCCTGCCCCCGCAGGCACAGCGGCTGCTGCAGCTGATGAGCCGGCTCGTCCGCGACGATGACAACGCGCTCCTGGTGACCGACATCAAGAGCGATCCGACGCTGGCCCTGCGCCTGCTCCAGTACCTCAACAGCGCCGGCGCTTCGCCGGGCCGCGAGCTGAGCTCGATCGATCAGGCGGTGATGGTGCTCGGCCGTGACACGCTCTACCGCTGGGTCGCGCAGATGCTCGTGCGGCTGTCGCCGTCGCGGCCTGCGGCCGATGCGCTGCGCGCCCTCGCCCTCGCCCGTGCCCGTCTGCTCGAGCGCCTCGCGCGCCAGACCGGCGAGGCGAACCCGGGAAGTCTCTACGTGCTCGGCCTGGCCTCGATGCTGCCGACGCTCCTGCAATGCGGCATCGACGACGCGACCTCGTCGCTCAACCTGCCTGCCGAAGCGGTCGAGGCGCTGCGCCAGGGCACCGGGCCATGGCAGCGCTACCTCTCGATCGCCCTTGCCCTCGAGCGCTACGACATGCGCGAGACCGAGGCACTGGCCGAGAAATTCGGCGGCCTCGAAACCGTGCTCGCGCACTCGGCGCAGGCCTGGCTGCCCGCCTGAGCGGATCGCTGCGCCTGCCGGGCGCTGCGGGCAAACCCGCTGCGCTCGAAGGCAGTGGGCTCGATACAGTGAATCGGTTCGGCCTCCTGGTCCTGCCATCACCACCGTTTTCCTGACCCATCCACCAGGCCCGCTCGCCCGGTACTACGGTCCGCGCGCCGTCGCCGCGCTGCAAGAGATCGCCGCGGTCCGCTTCAATCTCGAGTCGCACGAACTGACCATCGACGAGCTCGTCGCCGCCGCGCAAGGCTGCGAGCTGATGATCGGCTACCGCCAGACGCCGGGCTCCTCGCGGCTGTTCGCCGAGCTGCCCGAGCTCGCCGCTTTCATGCGCTGCGCCGTCGACATCAGCACCGTCGATGTCGCCGCCGCGAGCGCGAACGGCGTCCTCGTGACGCAGGCCAGCCCGGGCTTCGTCTCCGCCGTCGCGGAATGGGTCGTCGCCTCGATGATCGCGCTCGGCCGGGGCATCGTCGGGCACGCCGAGGCGTATCACCAGGGCACGACACCTGCACCGACGATGGGGCGGGAACTCTGCGGCTCGACGATCGGCGTCGTCGGCTACGGCCGGATCGCGCAGTCGGTGTGCCGGCTCGCCGCGGCCTTCGGCATGCGCGTCGCGGTCGCGGCGCCGGAGTCGATCGGCGCGCGCGACGGCGTCCATCAGATGGCACTCGACGAGCTGCTCGCGGAGTCGCACTTCGTGGTCTGCCTGGCCGTTTCCAACAAGCGCACGGCAAACCTCATGGACGGCGCCGCATTCGCGCGCATGGCGCCGGGCGCCTTCTTCATCAACGCCTCGCGCGGCGAGCTGGTCGACGAGGCTGCACTCCTGGCCGCGCTCGAGTCGGGGCGGCTCGCCGGCGCCGCGCTCGACGTCGGCCGCGCACCCGATCAGATGCCGAGCCCGGCGCTGGCGCGCCATCCGCGCGTGATCGCGACGCCGCACATCGGCGGCCTCACGCCGCCGGCGATCGAGCACCAGTCGATGGAGACGGTGTCGCAGGTCGCGTCGCTGCTGCGCGGCGAGATGCCGACCGGCGCCGTCAACGCGGAGCACGCGTCACGGATCCGCAAGTGGCCCGTGTTCGCCGGCGCGCGCACGACCGCGACGCCCAATTCGAGGCGGACGAGATGACTGCGCCCTGGTCACCGCGTGCGACTGCCACATGCACATCTACGACGAGAGCTACCCGCTCGCGGCTTCTGGCCGGATCGGTGGCTACCTGCCGACCGAGAACAGAACCGTGTCGTTGACTGCGTAGATGGCGCCGTCTGCGCCGATGGCAGTGGGCGTGTAGGCCTCGCCGAGGCCGGCGGTGAGGCGGATCTTCTGCGTCAGTCGATTGGTCGTCAGGTCCCAGCGGTAGAGCATGCCGTCCTCGTTGTTGACGAGCACCGAGCGCGTCAGCGGATCGACGGCCGCGGTGTTGACGCACCACTCGCGCACCGGCCCGGACGTGCCCGACTCGAACGTGGGCCCGAGGATCGTCAGCACCTCCTTCATGATCGGCAGGCCCGAGATCGGGTCGACCTGCGAGGCGCGCGGATCGACGATCGCGATCCGGTTTGCACCGTCGCCCGTGCCGATGCCGTCGTAGTTGTTGTACTTGATCATCAGCAGGTAGCTCGAGCTGCCGGTGTAGGAGGGCACGATGGCCGCCGGCACGATCGACGCGGTGTCGTCCCAGCCGAAGCCGCCCGGCACCGCGGTCGGCGCCAGCGCCGCGCTGAAGTGGAGCAGCCAGCCGCGGCCGTTGTGGCTGCCGAAGTTCGCCTCGAGGACGCCGAAGTAGACGTCGCCGTCGGGCCCGACCGTGGGCGAGGCGGTGCCGTCGTCGTAGACTCGCGCCGGCGTTCCGGTCGAAGGGTCGCGCAGCAGGGCCCGGGCCTGGACCGCCAGGGTGCGGCTGTCGAGGGCGAGCAGGTAGCCGCCCTGGACCGAGCCCGCGACCGCCTTCGCGTTGACGGCGACATAGAGCGTCGCCTCGTCGGGCGAAAGTGCCGGCGCGCTGTTCATCGCGACCTTGTCGACGGTCGGATCGGCGGCAGCGGCGCTCGCACCGAGCCACAGGCCCGTGCCATCGACCGCGATGCGCGCGATTCCGCTCACCAGCCCGAGCGGATTCGCGCCGTTGACATAGAAGCCGAAGAATGCGTTGCCCTGCGTGTCGACGGTGATCGGCGTGTTGACGAAGACGGTGGCGTCGAAGGTGGCGGGCGCCGCGCTGTAGGCGTTCGTGCCGTAGAAGATCAGCGTGCGCAGCGTGCCGCCCGATGCGTCGGCGTCGTCCTTGACCAGCAGCTTGCCGCCGACGGCCGGCGCGAAGAGGCGGTTGCCCGTCGTGAGCGCGACGTTGTAGCTCGGCACCCAGTTGCTCGGCGGCAGCACGTAGTCGCTGTTCGCCCACCAGATCAGTCCGCCGTTCGTGCCCGAGCGCGCCTCGACGCGAAAGCCGCCGGCGCGGCCGGTCTTCACCGGCACGACGACAGTGTTGTGCGAGGTGACGACGGGCGAACCGTAGTGCGCAAGAAGCGCGCCGCTGGCGGTGAACGCCGGCGCAAGGTCGACCGGCGTCGACCACGCGATGCGGTTCAGGTCCTGGCTCGCGATCGCGGCAAGCGCGGTGTGCTGCGGGTTGCTCGCGAAGCCGCGCCAGGCGGGTCCGTCCACCGGCGGCGCGGGCGAGGGCCCGGCACTTGTGCCGGCGCTGCCGCCGCCACCGCCGCAGCCCGCGAGCGACGCCACCAGGGCGAGCGCAGCGATCGCCGCGCAAAGCCCTCGCGGGCGCAGGGAAGGCAACGCAGAATGCAGGGTCACGGCTCGTCGTCTCCGGTTCTGGGGCAACGGCCGATCCTACGCATTTGTCTGCCGGCCCCAGGAGCACCATGACTTCCGTCTCGGATCTTGCCGACTGCAGCGCCACCGAGCTGCTGCGCCTCTATCGCACCCGCGAGGCGTCCCCGGTCGAGGCGACGCGCTCGGTGCTGGCGCGGATCGAGCGCCTCGACCCGGTGGTCAACGCCTTCGTCCGTGTCGCCACGGACAGCGCGCTCGCATCGGCTCGCGACAGCGAGGCGCGCTGGCAACGGGGCGAACCGTGCGGCGCGCTCGACGGTGTGCCGATGGCCATCAAGGACCTCATCCTCGTCGCCGGCATGCCGACGCTGCGCGGCTCGCGCACGGTCGATCCCGACCAGCCCTGGGACGTCGACGCGCCGGTCTCGGCGCGCGTGCGCGAGGCCGGCGCGGTGATCCTCGGCAAGACGACGACGCCCGAGTTCGGGTGCAAGGGCGAGACCAATTCGCCGCTCACCGGCATCACCCGCAATCCCTGGAATCCGCAACGCACCACCGGCGGATCGTCGGGCGGCACGGCAGCGGCGGTCGCCTGCGGCATGGGCCCGATCGCGATCGGCACCGACGGCGCCGGCAGCGTCCGCATCCCGGGCGCCTTCTGCGGCAACTTCGGGCTGAAGCCGAGCTTCGGCCGCGTACCCGCCTACCCGCTCTCGCCCTTCGGCAGCGTCGCCCACCTCGGACCGCACACGATGAGCGTCGCCGACGCGGCGCTGGCGATGAACGTGATGAAGCGGCCCGATGCGCGCGACTGGACGTCTCTGCCGCCCGACGACGGCGATTACACGCAGGGCCTCGACGACGGCATCGCCGGCCTGCGCATCGCCTTCTCGCCGACGCTCGGCTACGCGCAGGTCCACCCCGAGGTCGCCGCCGCGGTCGCCGTCGCGGCCACCCAGCTCGCGGCGCTCGGCGCTCACGTCGAGGCGGTCGATCCGGGATTCGAGGACCCGCTCGACATCACCACGGGTCTCTGGTTCCTCGGCGCATGGACGATCTGGAATTCGCTCACGCCGGCGCAGCAGGAGGTCGTCGATCCTGATTTCCGTGCCGAGGCGTTGCTGGGCGCCCGGCTGAGCGCGCTCGACATCCAGCAACTCAACCTGCGTCGCGGCACGCTCGGCTCGCACATGCGCCAGTTCATGCAGCGCTTCGACCTGCTCGTCACGCCGTCGGTGTCGGTGCCGGCCTTCGTCGCACGTCCCGCCGGCCACAGCCCGATGGACCCGCAGGCGATGCTCGGCTGGACGCCCTTCAGCTATCCCTTCAACCTGACGCAGCAGCCCGCGTGCACGATCCCGTGCGGCCTCACCGCCGACGGGTTGCCGATCGGCCTGCAGATCGTCGGTCCCATGTTCGGCGACGCCCTCGTGCTGCGAGCGGCGCGCGCCTACGAGACCGTGCGGCCGATCGCCAGGCCCGACCTCGCGGCGTTGCGGCCGGGGGCCTGAGCCCGCTCGTGGCAGCTCGCGCCCGAAGCGAAGGCGGCGTGGCCGAAGCCGAGGCTCCGACTCTGGAGCTGGTCGACGAAGCCGGCACGCCCGTGCTCTATCTCGGTGGCGCGTGGCGCGTCGGCGACGCCGAGCGGATCGCGCGCGACGTCGCAGGCCTCGCCATGTCGCCAAGCGAAGCGCTCGTCATCGACGGCAGCCGCCTGGCGGAAATGGACACTTCGGCCGCGTTCGTGCTGCTGAGCCGACTGCCGCCCGCCGAAGACCTCCGGCTGCGCGCGATGGGCGCCGACGAGGAGCGTCTGATCGGGCTGGTGCAAAGCAGCATGCACGCTGCCCCGGTGCGCGCGAAGCTGCAGCGACCCGGTCTGGTGCAGAAGGTCGGCGCCGCGCTGTTCGAGGTCGCCGACAGCCTGGGGCAGCACACGGCATTCGTCGGCGAGGTCGCCGTCCAGGCGGTCGCGATCGCGCGCCGGCCGTCGCTCTTTCGCTTCCGGGAGACGGTCGCGCAGTTCCAGTCGGTGACGGTCGAGGCGATCCCCATCGTCGTCCTCGTCACCTTCCTGATCGGCGTCGTCTTCGCGTACCTGCTTGGCGTGCAGGCGCAGCGCTACGGCGCGACGATCTTCGTCGTCGACGGCGTCGGCCTCGCGATCTGCCGGGAGCTCTCGCCGATCCTGGTCGCGGTGATCGTCGCCGGGCGATCGGGGGCGGCCTTCACGGCCCAGATCGGCGCCATGAAGGTGCAGGAGGAGACCGACGCGATCCGCACGCTCGGCCTGTCACCGATCCAGGTGCTCGTGATCCCGCGCCTGGTCGCGATCGTCGTCGGCCTGCCGCTGCTCGTCTTCGTCGGCGATCTCGCCGGCATCGGCGGCGGCGTCCTGATCGGCGCACTCCAGCTCGGCATCTCGCCGCCCTCGTTCGTCTCGCGCCTGCACGCCGTGCTGCCGCTCAGCGCGCTGGTGATCGGCATCGCCAAGGCGCCGGCCTTCGCCGCCTTCATCGCCATGATCGCCTGCCGCATGGGCATGTCGGTCGAGCGCGACGCGAGAAGCGTGGGCGAGAACACGACCTCGACGGTCGTCCAGAGCATCGTCTGGGTGATCGTGCTCGACGCGATCTTCGCCGTCACCCTGCAGAAGCTGGACCTCTAGATGGACGCGATCCTCGAGGTCGACGGCATCGTCACCCGGTTCGGCACCGACACGGTCCACGACGGCGTCTCCTTCGCCGTTCCGCGCGGCGAGGTCGTCGCCCTGATCGGCGGCAGCGGCACCGGCAAGTCGGTCCTGCTCAAGGAAATGATCGGCCTGATGCGGCCAACTGCCGGCCGCGTGCGCCTGCTCGGCACGGACGTGCAGGCCGCCGGCGAGGAGGAGATGAACGCGCTGCGCAAGCGCTTCGGCATGCTGTTCCAGGACGGCGCCCTCTTCTCGTCGCTGAGCGTCGCCGACAACATCGCCGTGCCGCTCCGCGAGCACACCGCACTGCCCGAATCGCTGATCGCGCCGCTCGTCGGCTTCAAGCTCTCGCTCGTCGGCCTCGCACCCGACGTCGGCAAGAAGGCGCCGTCGCAGCTCTCGGGCGGAATGAGAAAGCGGGTCGCGCTCGCCCGCGCGCTGGCGCTCGAGCCCGAGATCCTGTTTCTCGACGAGCCGACGTCGGGGCTCGACCCGATCGGCGCGCGCGCCTTCGACACTCTGGTGCGCACGTTGTCCGACAGCCTCGGCCTCACCGTCTTCATGGTCACCCACGATCTCGACACGATCCTGTCGATCATCGACCGCGTCATCGCGCTGTCGGCCGGCAAGGTCGTCGCCGACGGACCGGTCGCCGCCGTGCGGCGCACCGACGATCCTTGGATCCAGGAATACTTCTCGGCACGCGCCGCACCTTCCGGAGAGAACCGCTGATGGAACCCGAAGCCAAGTACACGCTCGTCGGCGCCTCGGCGCTTGTCCTCGTCGGCCTGCTCGCCGCGGTCATCGTCTGGCTGCTCGCGAGCGGCCAGCGACAGGAGGTGCAGGGCTACACGATCTACTTCGCCAAGCAGTCGCTGGAAGGTCTCGAGGTGCGCAGCGACGTGCGCATGAAGGGCATCCGCGTCGGCGCCGTCACCGGCTTCGCCTTCTCGACGAAGCGGCCGGGGACGGTCGAGGTGTCGATCGGCATCTCGCCCAAGGCGCCGGTGCGCACGAGCACGCGGGCGGTCGTCGACCGCAACCTCGTCACCAGCCTGGCGAGCATCCGCCTCGTCAACGACGACGAGACCAGCCCGCTCGTCGAGCGCAGCGAGAGCGGTGACCCGAATCCGGTCATCGCCGAGGGCTCGTCGCAGCTGCAGCAGTTCTCCGACACCGCGAACGAGCTGGCGGCGCGCGCCGACGAGACGATGCGGCGCATCTCCGCCCTGCTTTCGCCCGACAACACGGCGGCGATCGGCGCGACCCTGGTCAACCTGCAGGACCTGACGAAGCACGCGGGCGCGACGGTCGACCACCTCGAGCGCGCCGTCGACTCCGTGGCGCGGACATCGGATCAGGCGCGTGTCTCGCTCCAGCAGCTCGGTGGTGACGTCCACCGCGTCGCCCTCACGGTTGACGGACTCGGCAGCGAAGTACGGGCCAGCCTGCGCGAGGTCACCAGCTCGGCCACGCGTGTTACCAGCGACCTCTCGCACATCGCCGACGCGTCCGAAACGCTCCTCGGCAACAGCGAGCTCGAATTGCGCTCGACCAGCCAGCAGCTGCGCGCGACCGCGGCCGCGCTCGGCACCACGGCGCGCAAGCTCAGCGATCCGCGCGCCGCCGTCTTCGGCCCGGCGGCCGAGAACATGGGGCCCGGCGAGGGGAAGCGATGAAGGCCCTCTTGCTCGCAGCCTCGTTGCTGCTGCTTGCCGGCTGCGCCGGCTCCAGTCCGCACGAGCCGTTTCGCTATTTCGTGCTCGACGCGCCGGCCTCCGCTGCGCCTGCCGCGCCCGCGTCGGCGCCGGCCAGGATCGATGCCACCCTGCTCGTGCTGCCGACCGTCGCCGCCTCGTTCTACGCGACCCAGGAGATGGCCTACAGCAAGGCCGAAGGGGTGCGCGCCTACTACCAGTTCAGCAGCTGGACCGAGCCGCCGGAAGTCGCCATGACGCGCGCCCTCGTCGAGCGGATCGACAACGCCCGCCTCTTTCGCACCGTGGCAATTGCCGGCGCCGGCGTGCGCGGCAGCCTCGTCCTCGCGACGCAGCTGCTCGAGATCTACCACGACGCGTCGTCGAGCCCCGGCACGGCGAAGATCGTCGTCGCGGCCGAACTGCGCGAGCCGGCGAAGCACGTGCTCCTCGCGCGTCGCACCTTCACGACCGCCGTGCCCGCCGCGTCGTTCGATGCCGCCGGCGCGGTGCAGGGCTTTCGCGTCGGGCTGGGCCTGATCGGCGACGAGATGGCGGCCTGGCTCGCGAGCATCGCGCCCGCCAGGTAGGCTCCCGCGAACGCGGCGCCCTTCGGCGGCGCCGCGCGACAGCAGCGAAAATCGGCCGATGTTCAGCTACTTCGAGCGTCGCATCCGGCCGACGCGGCTGCCCGTCGCGCCGCCGCCGCCGGGCCTGATCGCCTTCTACTGGCACTTCGTGCGCCAGACCCGCGGCCTCTACGCGGCGATGTTCGCCACCGGCCTGGCGGTGGCGCTGATCGACACCACGATCCCGGTCTTCATCGGCAAGCTCGTCGGCCTGATGCAGTCGAGCGACCGGGTCGGCGCCGTCGACGATGCGAAGGTCGGGCTGATCGCCATGGCGCTGCTCGTGCTCATCGGCCGGCCGCTCGCGATCCTCGCCGACAGCCTGGTGCGCAACAACGCCGTCGTGCCGGGCGTGACCAGCCTGATCCGCTGGCAGAGCCACTGGCACGTCGTTCGCCAGAGCTGGCCGTTCTTCCAGAACGACTTCGCCGGGCGCATCGCGAATCGGGTGATGCAGACCGGCAATGCGGTGCGCGAGTGCGTCGTCTCGAGCATCCGCGCGATCTGGTACATCGCGGTCTACGGGATCAGCACGCTCGTCCTGATGACGTTTGCCGACTGGCGCCTCGCCGTGCCGACCGCCTGCTGGGCCACAGGCTACGTCTTCTTCCTGTCCTATTTCGTGCCGCGCATGCGCGACCTCGCCAAGGCCTCATCGGAAGTGCGCTCGCACGTGATGGGCCGGGTCGTCGACAGCTACACCAACATCCTCACCGTCAAGCTCTTCGCGCGCGCCCGCGACGAGGATGCCCACGTGCGCGACGTGATCGACCAGCACACGGCCGCGATCGCTGCGCACATGCGCGTGATCACGCGCTTCATGGCCACTCTGGCGGTCATGAACGCGCTGCTCCTGGTGACGACGGCGGCGATCGGCATCGTCCTCTGGTCCCAGGGCGCGATCGGCGCGGCCATCGTCGCCACCGCGTTGCCGCTGGCCTGGCAGATCGCCAACGTCTCGGGCTGGGTGAGCTGGGAGGTGACCGGCATCTTCGAGAACATCGGCATCGTCCAGGAAGGCATGGAGACGATCGCCGTGCCGCACAGCCTCGTCGACAGGCCGGATGCGCGCGAGCTCGAGGTGCCGCGCGGCGAGATCCGGATCGAGCACCTCACCTTCACGTACGGCCGTGCCGACGGAAGGCGCGTCCTCGACGATCTGAACCTCGTGGTGGCGCCGGGCGAGCGCATCGGCCTGGTCGGCCGTTCGGGCGCGGGCAAGTCGACGCTCGTCAACCTGCTCCTGCGCTTTCACGAGGTCGAGCAGGGCTCGATCCGCATTGACGGCCAGGACATCGGCCAGGCGACCCAGGAAAGCCTGCGCGCGGCGATCGGCATGGTGACGCAGGACACGTCGCTGCTGCATCGCTCCATCGCCGCCAACATCGCCTACGGCCGGCCCGGCGCGACGGCCGACGAGATCGAGGCGGCGGCGCGGCAGGCGCAGGCGCACGACTTCATCGTCGACCTCGCCGACTGGAAGGAGCGCAGCGGCTACGAGGCGCACGTCGGCGAGCGCGGCGTCAAGCTTTCGGGCGGCCAGCGCCAGCGTGTCGCCCTCGCCCGCGTGATCCTCAAGGACGCACCGATCCTCATCCTCGACGAGGCGACCTCGGCGCTCGACAGCGAGGTCGAGCTCGCGATCCAGGAGCAGCTTGCCACCCTGATGCGCGGCAAGACCGTGATCGCCATCGCCCACCGCCTGTCGACGATCGCGCGCATGGACCGGCTCGTCGTCCTCGACCAGGGCCGCATCGTCGAGCAGGGTACGCACGACGAGCTGCTCCGGCTTGGCGGCCATTACGCGATGCTGTGGAAGCACCAGTCGGGCGGCTTCCTGCCCGACCAGGGGACGGGCGAAGGGCTGCCCGGCCACGTCAGCGTCGACGTCGAAGCCGTCGCCGACGCCTCGGCGCGCCGGGGGTCGTCGGCCGAGGCGCAGTCGGCGTCGACACCGGTCGTCGATCCGGCACCGGCCATGCGTTGACCGGCGGACCGCAGGCGGAGCTCGCATTGCGCGCCCGCAGCGACCCTTGCCCGCACATGGACGGGCGGCACGCGAACAATTCCCGGCCCGACTAATATCGGGCCCGGATGCCCTGCACGGCATCGGCTGTCGTGGCCACGCCGCGCCAGTTCTCGATCCGCGGGGCGAGGCTCCGTTTGCCTTCGCTTCGAAAACCCAATCCGGGTGCTTCACAATCCGCCACATGCCCAATATCGCATCCATCCTCAAGAGCGAGATTTCTCGCGTCTCCCGCAAGGAGATCCGCGCCGAAGTGCTGACGACGAAAAAGACCGTCACTGCACATCGCAAGGAGATCGCCGCCCTGAAGCAGCGCGTGCTGGCGCTCGAGCAGACCGTGCGCCGCCTCGGTCGCGGCCAGCGCGCCGCCCCGGAGGCCGCGTCGACGGAAGAAGCAGGCGCCGGCCTGCGTCGCTTCAGCGCGAAAGGCCTGCTCTCGCTGCGCAACCGTCTCGGCCTCTCGGCGGCCGAGTGCGGTGCGCTCGTCGGTGCGTCGTCGCAATCGATCTACAACTGGGAACAGGGCAAGGCCCGTCCCTCGGCGCGCCACCTGCCTGCGATCGCCTCGTTGCGCGGGATGGGCAAGCGCGACGCCACGGCGAAGCTCGCCGCGATCGCTGAAGCGGCCTAGGGTCGCACTCCCGCGACCCGCGACCCGCGCAGCGCGGTCGAACGATCGACCCGGACGTGCCAGATCGGAGTCGGCTGAGCGGCTGGTGAAAGTCGCGCCGCCGTCAGAGGCGATTCGACTAACCTCGCGCGATGGACACGCCGCAGATCCGCTTCGACGACGGTGCCGCCTACGAGGGCTTCATGGGCAGGTGGAGCCAGCTCGTCGGCGACGTCTTCCTGCAGTGGCTGGCGTCCGGGCCCGGGCAGCGCTGGGTCGACGTCGGCTGCGGCAACGGCGTGTTCACCGAGATGCTGGTCGAGCGCTGTGCGCCGGTCGAGGTGCAGGGCATCGATCCTTCGCCGGAGCAGATCGCCTTCGCGCGCCAGCGTCTCGCCGGCAGTGTCGCCACCTGCCGGGTCGGCGACGCGATGGCCCTGCCCTTCGCCGACGGCAGCTTCGACGCGGCCGTCATGGCGCTCGTCATCTTCTTCGTGCCGGATCCCGCCAAGGGCGTCGCCGAGATGGTCCGCGTCGTCGGGCCCGGCGGCAGCGTCTCGGCATACGCCTGGGACATGCTCGGCGGCGGCTTCCCGTTCGCCGCCGTGTCGCAGGAGCTGGTCGCCCTCGGCTCGCCCGTCCTGTTGCCGCCGAGCGTCGAGGCCTCGCGGCTCGAGGCGATGAGAGCGCTGTGGCAGGACGCCGGGCTGATCGACGTCGAGACGCGAACCATCTCCGTGCAGCGCACCTACGCGAGCTTCGAAGAGTTCTGGCGCATCGCGCAGACCGGCCCGCGCGTCGCGCCTCGCGTCGCCGCGATGACGCCGGCCGATGTGGCGTTGCTGCAGGATCGGCTGCGCGCCCGCTGGGTCGCCGACGACACGGGCCGCATCATCTGCAGCGCCCGCGCCAATGCGGTCAAGGGGCGCGTCGCCAGGCGATAGCGCCAATCGGCGCCGAGCCACACCATGACCAAGGCAGACCGCTCTCCACCGAAGCCTCGCCGAGGCGCCCCCGTCGCGCGCTTCCGGATGCGGGTGATGTCGGGCGAATCGATCGCGATCGGGCCAGGCAAGATCGAGCTGCTCGAGTCGATCCGCGACACGCGTTCGATCACCGCGGCGGCCAAGGCGATGGGGATGTCGTACCGGCGCGCCTGGATGCTCGTCGACGAGGTCAACCGTTCGCTGAAAAAGCCCGCCGTCGCCTCGGCGATCGGCGGCGACCGCGGCGGCGGCAGCGAGCTCACCACGGTCGGCGAGCTCGTGGTGCGGACCTACCGGAAGATCGAGTCCGACGCGAACGCGGCGTGCGCAAAAGACATCGCGACCCTGACCGGCCTCATCGAGTCGCCCGGCCGATCGAGCGCCGCCCCCATCGCTGCGGGTGGACAACGCCGACCATCACGCTCGACGCGTTGAGGCTGGGGTTTCGGGAAAGCACCCTACGCGATCGCCACGGCCGACGGGATGCGGCCGCCTTCGATGTGCACGACCTCGTCGGCGAAGGCCTCCACGTCGGCGACGTCGTGGGTGATGAGCAGGATCGGGATCGCGAGACGCTCCTGCAGGTCGGCGAGTTCGGCGCGCAGCCGGCTGCGCAGCGACTGGTCGAGGGCCGCGAACGGCTCGTCGAGGAGCAGCGCGCGGGCACCGGCCGCAAGGGCGCGAGCGACCGCGGTGCGCTGGCGCTGACCGCCCGAGAGCTGGTCGGGATAGCGGTGGCCGAGCGCCTGAAGCTCGAGGGCTTCGAGCCAGCGATCGGCGACTTCGCTGACGACGTGTCGACCGGGATTGCGCAGTCCGGTGTCGAGGCCGAAGGCGACGTTCTGCCGGACGGTGAGGTGCGGGAAGAGCGCGTACTCCTGGAACAGGTAGGCCAGCCCGCGACGTCGGGCCGCGACGTCGACCCCGGCCTTCGAGTCGAAGAGCGTCTGGCCATCGAAGACGATGCGGCCCTGGTCGGGCGTGAGCAGCCCGGCGATCGCTTTCAGCGTCAGCGTCTTGCCGGCGCCCGAGGGACCGAACAGGACGAGCCGCATCCGGTCGCTCGTGAACGCCAGGTCGAGCACGAACGGCTGAGCGCCGGCGCCCATCGACTTGCGGATGGCGATGTCCCACCTCATCGCGTCGGCCTCATGAGCGTCCCGGAATCCGCGCCGGCGCGATGCGCCCCGCGATCAGCAGGACGACGACGCAGGTCACCGACGTGAGCAGCACGAGCCCGTTCGCGAGATCGTCCTGGCCGGCCTGAACCGCCTCGTAGACCGCGATCGAGAGCGTCTGCGTCTTGCCGGGAATGCTGCCCGCGACCATCAGCGTCGCGCCGAACTCGCCGAGCGCGCGCGCGAAGGCGAGCAGCACGCCGGCGAGGATTCCGCGCCAGGCGAGCGGCAGCGTCACGCGCAGGAAGATCGCCGGCGCCGCGAGGCCGAGCACCTTGGCCGCCTGCTCCTGCTGCGGGTCGACGTTCTCGAACGCCGCCCGGGCCGACTTGCAGACGAACGGAAAGGCGACCACCGACGCGGCAAGCACGGCCCCCTGCCACGTGAAGATGAGATGGATGCCGAAGGTGCGTTCGAGCCAGCCGCCGAGCCAGCCGCGCCGCCCCACGACGACCAGCAGGTAGTAGCCGAGCACCGTCGGCGGCAGCACCATCGGCAGCAGCAGGATCGAGTCGACGAGCTCGCGGCCGGGAAAGCGGTAGCGCGCCAGCGCGAATCCCGCGGCGACGCCGAAGACGATGTCGATGGCCGTCGCCCAGAGCGCCACCTTCAGCGACAGCCCGAGCGCAATCCATGCCGGCTCCACGAGCGCCTACGGCTTGCCGAACCCGTAGCGGGCGAGGATCGCCTGGCCCGCCGGCGACGCGACGAAGGCGACGAACTTCTTCGCTGCCGCCATGTTCTGCGCGGCGGCCACGGGGGCGATCGGATAGAGCACCGGCCGGTCGGTGGGGACCGTGAAGGCCAGCCTGACCTTGTCCGGCATGATCGCCGCGTCGGTCCCGTAGACGAAGCCGGCATCGACCTCGCCGCGGGCGACGTAGTCGAGCGCCTGGCGAACGCTCTGGGCGCCGATCATCCTGGCCTCGATCGCCGGCCAGAGATTGGCCGCCTCGAGAACCGCCTTGGTATAGCGGCCGACGGGCACGCTCGCCGGCACGCCGATCGCGACTCGGCGGATCGAGGGAGCGGTGAGGTCGGCGAGCGACCCGGGCACGGTCGCCGCGTCGCGAGGCACGACGACGACGAGCGAATTGCTCGCGAAATTGACGCGCATCGCCGGCTCGACGAGCTGCCGCTGCTCGGCCTGGTTCATCGTCTCCTGGTCGGCGCTGGCGAAGACGTCGACCGGGGCGCCCTTGGCGATCTGCTGCAGCAAGGCGCCCGAGGCGGCGAAGTTGAGAAGCACCTGCGTGCCGGGGTTGGCCTTCTCGAACGCGGTGCCGATGTCCTTGAACGCGTTGGCAAGGCTGGCAGCGGCCGAGACGGTGAGGTCGCCCGCCCTCGTCGCGACGCTCGCCGCGGCCAGGACGATTGCGACGAGAGTCGCCCGGGCGCCGCCGTATCGAGCAGCGGCTTTGGCGAGTTTCGGCATCAAAAGCGGCGACGAGCGAAATGCACGGCCGACTATAGCGGGCTCGCAGGGTCGAGCCCTGTTGATGGGAGACATCTCGTTGCGAGGCACCGCTCGAAGCGGAGCGCCCCGCAGTAGGATTCGCACGCCGGATTCGTCCGGCCGACCGCCGTCGTGGCGTCCTTTCCTGACTCGCATCGAATGGGATTTCGCAACTTGAAGGAGCAACCCGAACACGCCCGTCTCCTGCACGATCTGCAGAAGAATTCCTTCGGGTACTTCTTCCACGAGGTCAACCGCGCGAACGGCCTGGTCCTCGACAAGACCGAGGAGGACTGGCCGGCCAGCATCGCTGCCGTCGGCATGGCGCTCACCTGCTACCCGGTCGGCGTCGAGCGTGGCTTCATCGAGAGAAAAGAAGGGGCGGAGCGCACGCTGACGACCTTGCGCTTCTTCGCCGCAAGCGAGCAGAGCATGTCGCCGGATGCGACCGGCTACAAGGGCTTCTACTATCACTTTCTGCACATGGGCAGCGGCAAGCGGGCCTGGAAAAGCGAACTCTCCAGCATCGACACGGCGCTCTTCATCGCCGGCGCTCTCGCCGCTGCGCAGTACTTCAACGGCAAGTCCCGCGACGAACGAGAGATCCGGTCGCTGGCCCGGACGCTCTACGAGCGCGTCGAGTGGGACTGGATGCTGCAGGGTCAAACGACGATCTGCCACGGCTGGCGACCCGAACCGGACGCGGGCTTCATCCCGCATCGCTGGGAAGGCTACGACGAGGCACTCGTGCTCTACGTCCTGGCCCTGGGCTCGCGGACGCACGGGATCGGTCGCGAGTGCTACGACGCCTGGTGCCGGACCTACGAGTGGAAGACCGTCTACGACATCGAGTACCTCTACGCCGGGCCGCTCTTCATTCATCAGCTCTCGCACGTCTGGATCGACTTTCGCGACATCCAGGACACGTTCATGCGTGCCAAGCGAAGCGACTACTTCGAGAACAGTCGCCGCGCCACGCAGGTGCAGCAGCAGTACGGCATGCGCAACCCGCTCGGCCTGGCCAACATCGGCGAGCTCTGCTGGGGAATCACCGCGAGCGACGGTCCGGGGCCGCTCACCAGGAAGATCGACGGCGTCGAGCGGGTCTTCTTCGACTACCTCGCGCGGGGCGTTCCCTACGGGCCCGACGACGGGACGCTGGCGCCCTGGGCAGTCGCCGCGTCGCTTCCGTTCGCGCCCGACATCGTGCTGCCGACGGTCATGAGCTTCCGGCGACTGAAGGTCGAGATCTCCAATCCCTACGGCTTCAAGGCCTCCATCAATCCGATGTTCGGCGGCCTCGATGGCAACGGCGTCGGCTGGATATCGAAGTTCCACTTCGGCATCAACGAAGGGCCGACGGTGCTGATGATCGAGAACTACCGCAGCGGGCTGATCTGGTCGCTGACCCGCAAGTCGCCGCCCTTCGTCCGCGGGCTGCGCGCCGCGGGCTTCCGGGGTGGCTGGCTTTCGAAGTGACTTCGCCCTGCCGAGGCGTCGTCGATATCATTCTGCGATGCCTCGCCGCACCGCTCCATCTTCCGCCAAGTCGCACGACGCGCATGACACCAACGACGTGATCGCGGCGCACGTGCTGCGACAGTTCCGGCAGATCTTCAATACCGTCAAGAGCCATTTCCAGCGCGTGGAGGCGAGCGTCGGCCTGGGCGGCGCGCAGGTCTGGGCGCTCAGCGTGATCGCCGAGTCGCCCGACATCGGCGTCAGTCGCCTCGCCCGGGCAATGACCATCCACCAATCGACCGCGAGCAATCTCGTCAAGACCCTGGTCGAGCGCGGCCTCGTCAGCGTGACGCGGGACGCGGACGATCGTCGCGCCGTGATGCTCCGGCTGCTCCCCGCCGGGGCGCGGTTGCTCGAGCGCAGCCCCGGTCCCTTCGCCGGCGTCTTGCCGGGCGCACTCGCCGCGCTCGACCCGAAAACGCTGGCGAGGATGGAAGCAGATCTGAAGCTGCTTCTCCGCGAGCTTCATGCCGACTCCAGATCCGCCGGGATTCCGCTCTCCGGGCTGTAGCGCACGCTCCGCTGTCTCGTTGTGCGGGACCGGTTCATGTACATTGCATCGAATGCAATTTCAAGACATCGCCGCCCGCGGTTTCGTGGCGCGATCCCGATCCTCGTGACCCGGCGGGGTTTCGAGTGAAAAGGACCACGATCGCGATCACGGCCGCGGCCGCGGCATCGGTCGCGCTGCTCGCCGCCGCCTTCTACCTCTGGCGCAAGGACGCGACCGCACCGGCCGTCGCCTTCACGCCCGCGCCGGCCGCGGCGGCGCCCTCCGCACCGCCTCTGGCCGCGCCCGAGGCGCAAGTCCACTATCCGATCGAGGCCACCCTCGCCGCGTCGGCGCCGTCGGCCCGGTTCGATCTGCAGGCGGAGATGACCGACCTGTTCGGGCTGAGGACGGTGCAGTCGCTGTTCCGGCTCGAAGATTTCTCGCGCCGCCTCGCCGCGACGGTCGACAACCTCGGTCGATCGAGCGCGTCCGCCTCTCTCTGGCCGATGCAGCCGGCGAGCGGCCGCTTCACGGTCGAGGAGCGCGACGGCTCGGTGTTCATCGGCACCGACAACAACTTGCGCTATGCGCCCTACGTGCTGTTGCTCGAGACGGTGAACCTGCCGCAGGCCGCTTCGCTCTATGCGCGGATCTACCCCTCGCTTCAGAAGAGCTACGAGGAGCTCGGCTATCCGAAGGGCTACTTCAACGACCGGCTCGTCGAGGTGATCGACCTGCTGCTCGCGACACCCGAGACCGATGCTCCGCTCCAGGTGCGCATGCCCCCGATCAACGGGCCCGTGCGTCCGGCGCGTCCCTGGGTGCTTTACGAATTCGCCGATCCGTCCCTCGAAGCGCTGTCATCGGGCCAGAAGGTCCTGCTCAGGATGGGCGTGATCAACGAGCGGCGCGTCAAGGCCAGGCTCGCGGAGTTCCGCCGCCTGGTCACGACGCCACGCCAACGGCGCTAGGTCTCGATGGCCGAACCGCAAGGCAGTCCGCCCGAGCCATCGTCTTCGCCACCGGCGGTGCGCGCAGGCAGTCCCTATCCTCGACTTCTGGCCGATCTGGGCGGCACCCACATGCGCTTCGGATGGACGCGCGGCCCGGGCGACGGCATCACTGCCCTCGGCGCCGTCGATTGCGCCGATTTCGAGCGCATCGAGAACGCCATCGCCGCCGGCCTGGGCCGCCGCACCCCGCCCCCGGCCTCGTTCGCGATGGCCGTCGCGGCACCGGTCTCGGCCGACACGGTCTGCCTCACCAATCTCGGCTGGACCTTCTCCATCGCCTCGTTGCAACGCACGCTGGGCCTCGAGCGTCTCGTCGTCCTGAACGACTTCGCGGCACTCGCGCTCGCGATCCCGTCGCTGAAGCCCGAGGAGACCTGGCCGGTCGGCGGCGGGCAGGCCGTGCCGGGAGCCGCGGTAGCGGTCCTCGGCCCCGGGACCGGCCTGGGTGTCTCGGGCCTGTTCGACACGCCCGACGGCCCCCGGCAGATGCCGAGCGAGGGCGGTCATGCCTCGCTCAGCGCCGGCGATGCGGTCGAAGATCAGCTGCTGGCGGTGCTGCGGAATTGGTATGGGCATGTCTCTTTCGAGCGGGTCGTCTCCGGGCCGGGGATCGTGAACCTCTATCGCGCGCACTGCGAGCTGGCCGGACTCGAGGCCGCGCCGTACGACGCCGAGGTGATCACAGCGCGCGCCGACGAGGGCAGCGACGCCTGCTGCGTTGCTGCGGTCGAGAGCTTCTTCGGCTTTCTCGGCGCGTTCGCCGGCAATCTCGCCCTGACGTTGGCGGCGCGAGGCGGTGTCTATCTCGGCGGGGGGATCGTGCCCCGGCTCGGCCAGCGCATCGTGACGTCGAATTTCCGCAGCCGGTTCGAAGGCAAGGGACGCTTTCGCGACTACCTCGCGGGCATCCCCACGCGAGTCATCGCCCACCCTTCCGCTGCGACGCTGCGCGGAGCGGACATCGCACTCGATCGACCCGCCGCGCCGGCGCTCGCCTGACCCTCGGGTTCAGTTCGCCCGTCAGGCTGCGCTGCGGACCCGCGCATCGATGCGCTCGCGCAGGCGCGAGCGGCCCGCGTCGGTCAGCATGTGCCCGGCCCAGCGGAAGACGTTGTTCTCACGCACCGTCATGCGCAGGCTCGCCATCCGCTCGCGCTGCTCCGCCGGCGGCATCGTCGCCGCGCGGTGCAGGGCATCCGCCGTCTCCTCGACGTGATACGGATTGACGATCAATGCTTCGGTCATCTCCCGCGCGGCACCGGCGAAGCGGCTCAGGATCAGGACGCCCTGCTCGTCGTCGCGCGCAGCGACGAACTCCTTGCACACGAGATTCATGCCATCGTGCAGGCTGGTGACGAGGCAGACGTCGGCCGCACGGAAAAGCTCGGTCACGGCGTCATGCTCGTGGTGATGCGCGAGCAGGTGGACCGGCTGGTAGCCGGGCCGGCCAAAGCGCTCGTTGACGCGATCGGTCACGCGGGCGATCCGTTCCTGGAACGACTGGTACTCCTCCAGCAGACTGCGCGAGGGCGCGGCCACCTGCACGAACACGAAGCGCCCCACCCATTCCGGCCGCTTCTCGAGCAGCCGTTCGACGGCATGCAGCCGCTCCAGGATTCCCTTGGTGTAGTCGAACCGGTCGACGCCGACGGCCAGGCAGGCTCGCTCGGGCAGCTGCAGCCGCGCGAACACCCGTCGCCTGCATTCGGCGATCGTCGGCCAGGCCGCCTGCAGCTCCGTCGCCGGCCATTCGATCGAGATCGGGTAGCTCTCGACGAGCGTCTCTGCACCCTTGAACGAGATCGTCGAATGCTCGTGCTCGATGCGGGCCTCCAGAAAGCGGTCCACGGTCTCGATGAAGTTCTTGCAGTGAAAGCGCGTATGAAAGCCGAGGATCGTGCTGCCGAGCATCCCCTCGAGGATCTCGCGTCGCCACGGACAGATGCCGAACGACTCGGGATTGGGCCAGGGAATGTGCCAGAAGGTGAGGATGGTGGCGCGCGGCAGAACGGCCCGGACCATCGCCGGCACCAGCGCGAAGTGATAGTCCTGGACCAGGACGACGGGATCCTCGCTGCGCGCTTCGGCGACGACGGCGTCGGCGAAGCGCTGGTTGACGATGCGGTACTGCTCCCAGTCCGACTCGCGAAAGATCGGTCGCACGTGCGCGACGTGACAGAGCGGCCACATGCCTTCGTTGGCGAAGCCGTAGTAGTAGCCCTTCTCCTCCTCTGCGCTGAGCCAGATTCGCCTCAGGACGTACTCGCTGTGCTCCGGCGGCACGCCGACGCGATCGTGGCGGTCGACGACGTCCTTGTCGGCGCTGCCGCTGCCGTGGGCGATCCAGGTTCCGGAGCAGGCGCGCATCACCGGCTCGACGGCGGTGACGAGCCCGCTGGCGGGCCGCCGGATGACGATCCCGTCGGCGCCGCGCTCGTGGATATAGGGCTCCCGGTTCGACACGACGATGACCTGGTCACCCTGGAGCTGCGTGCGCAGCAGCGCGCGCAGGCGCTCCGGATCCCAGCCGGCCTGCGGCCCCTGGGCACGCCGGTACTCGTCCTCGAGATCGCGCATCCGGGCGCGGATCTCCGCGGCCAGCGGCGCCATCTCGGGAGCGGCCATCACGGGCCGAAGGAGCCCTTCGCCGCGCAGCAGTCCGCGCACGCCGGAGACCCAGCCGCGCCAGCTCAACTGCGCCACGACCACGGTGATCAGCGCGATCGTCAGGCCGAGCGCGCCGATGAACAGGAGCAGATATCGACGCGTGTCCTGGCTGCGCCGGTCGATGAAGCTCAGGTCGTGCAGGAGCACCAGCTTCGCGATCGGGCCGTTGTCGCCCTGCACGGTGTGCACGCCGACATGCACGGCGCCGCCCGCGAGCCTGAGGCGCGGGTCGGGCAACTCGGCGGCAGCCGCCGCCTGGCGGCAGTCGAGGCTTCTCGGAAAGCTGGCGGTCCGTTGCAGCATCGTCCCATCGGGCGAGCACAGGCCGATGGCGAAAAGCCGCTCGTCCTGCACGGCGCGATCGAACAGGAGCTGCAGGCGCGCGCCCTTGGCGTCGCCGAGCGCGTCGGCGATCGAATCCGAAAGGGTGTTGGTGACGAGGTTGCCGCGAAGGTTGAGGTCGCGCGCGAACCAGCGCAGGGTCAGCCGGTCCATCAGCGGCAGCGCGAAATAGGCGGCGACGACCAGCGTCACCAGCAGCGGCGCCAGGAAGCGGAGTTGGAGGTTGAGGGCTTTCATCGATATCGCGGTCGCTGCGCTGGCCGGGCGGGCCGGATCGCCGGCACGTCGTGCACGCGACGACACAAGAGCGGTGCCGCGAGCGAGACGGCGACGGGATGCGACAGCCACGCTCAAGCGCGCGGCGATTGTATGTTTGTACGAATGTTCACTTCGACGCCGCGTCGGGCGTGGCCGCCGGCCCGGGTCGAGCGGTGCCCGGTCGCCGCCGTCCGCTGCACCCGGCTGATCGCCTCGTGCCGGGTCCAGGCGCGCACGTCGTCGAGCGCGCGATCGGGCGCGAGCGGCACGCGGTCGAGATGCCTCAGGCGGCTAGCGCTTCGCTCCGCTCCGACGCGAGACGCTGCTCGAAGACCCTGCGGAAGTGGGCCAGCGCGGCGTCGGCCGCGATCGCCAGCAGCTTGGTGTCGGGGTCGACATCGAAGAGCTTCTGTTGCGCCTCGATGATCGCCTTGTCCTCCATGAAACCCTCGCGCAGGCTGTTGCAGAGCGACAGCGCGATGTTCGGATCGTCGAGGTCGAAGTTGTGCAGGTAGTTCCAGAAAAAGTGGGTCGAGCGCCGCGTCTCGGGCGTCATGAACTGGCAGTTGCGATACTGCCGCGCGCCATCCAGATTGCCTTTCTCGGCGCCACTGCCGGCCGGCGCGAACATCGACTCCAGGAAGAAGATTCCGGGCACCTTCATGTGGCCGATGTTGCGGCGATCGACCTTCGCCGCCTTGTCGGGGATCACCTTTCTGTGGAACGGGGGCGAGTCGCTGTTCATGTGCCAGCGCTCGACGCGGAAGCCGTCGGCCAGGCGCTCGATGTTGAGCGGCTTGGTCTGGTACGCGTACTCTTCCGAGCCGCCCAGCGTCTTGGTGTGAACGAAGGCGAGATGGGCGAAGTCGCTCAGGTTGTCGACGATCAGGAGCCAGTTCGCGTCGTAGTGCATGTAGGCCGGCATGCCCTTCCAGCCCGGGTCGTGAAGCGGACCGTAGTCGACGATCTCGGACTCGTCGGCGCGCGCCGGATCGCCCATCCAGATCCAGACCAGATGGTCGCGCTCGACCACTGGAAAGCTGCGCACGCCAAGCTTGGGCGGGATGACGTCCTGGCCGGGAATCTGGATGCAGCGCCCCGAAGGCTCGTACTTCATGCCGTGGTACATGCAGCGGATGCAGTCGCCCTCGATGCGGCCCATCGAGAGGGGCGCGCCACGGTGGCAGCATCGATCTTCGAGCGCGACCACCTTGCCGCTCTCACCCTTGTAGACGACGACAGGCTTCTCGAGGATCGTGCGCGCCAGCTTGGCGCCGTCGATCAACTCGTGGTCCCACGCGGCCACGTACCAGCAGTTCTTCACGAAGATTCCGTCGCTCGTGTCTGCCATGACTGGACTCCTGATCATCGGATGCGTTGAAGGCGCGCTCACCGGGCGAGTTTCCAGGTTCCGCCGACGATGCGCACCAGCACCTGCGAGCGCTGGTCGGCGCCATTGTGATTCGTCGTGCTCATCGTGTAGACCGCCTCGGGCGTGACGATGTCCTTCATGGTCTCGAGCGCGTCTCGCAGGGCGGTGCGGAACTCCGGCGTCCCGGGCTGGGCCTTTTTCAGCGCCTGGGGCACCGCGTACTTCAGCCACTCGAACGCCGTCCACGCCGAAGCACCGAAAAGCGAACGCGAATTCGGCCCGTAGGCAGCTTCGTAGCGGGTGACGAAATCGAGCGCGGGCTTTTTCAGGATCGAGCTGTCGGCGAGCTGCTCGGCCACGAGCACCGCGCCCACCGTCATGTAGCCGCCTTCGAGATTCTTGCCGCCGATCCGCAGGTAGTCGGCATTGGCGACGCCCTGGGTCTGGTACACCGGGCCCTTGAAGCCGCGTTGAGAGAGCTCGATCTGCGGCAGCGCGCCCGGGGTTCCCGAACTCATGATGTAGATGGCGTCCGGCTGGGCCGCCATGAGGCGCAGCACCTGGGCCGTGACCGAGGTGTCGTTCTGGTTGTAGCGTTCGACGCCGACGACCTTGATCCCCTTGGTGGGCGCGAGCTGCTCGAGCGTCTTCGTGTAGCCGTCGCCGAAGCTTGTCGCGAGGGCGATGATCCCGACCTTCTTGACGTCCTGGGCGATCATGTTCTCGAGAACGACGCCAACGGCGATCGACTCGGGTGGTGCCATCCGGAAGGCCCAGCGGCGTGCGCCGTCGGGCGGGTTGATGATCGCGCCACCACCCGCGAGCGAGATCATCGGCGTGCCGGCCTGCGCGACCAGCTCGAGGGCCGAGAGCGACGTCGGCGTGAGCGAGGGGCCGACGATGACGTCGACCTTGTGCTCGCTGAGCAGCCGAGCGGCGTTCTTGGCCGCGACGGTCGTGTCGGACTCGTCGTTGAGGATCGTCAGGACGAGCTTCTGCCCGGCAATCTCGGTCGGCCACAGCTTGATGCTGTTCTGCTCGGGAATGCCGAGCGACGCGCCGGGACCGGTGGTCGAAAGGATGACACCGACGTTGATGTCGGCGCGCGCGGAAGCAGCGAGCCCGAGAGCAAGCGTTGCGGCGGTGAGGGCGAGCAGGGTCTTCATGGTGGCTCCGTCGGGTCGTCAGTAGGAGAGCGAGGCGGCGGTCACCCCGGCATGGCGCAGGACGCTCGTGAAAAGCATTCGTTCGAGCCGGTCGCGCGGCTCGAAATCGCGTGCGTCGCGAGCGCAGGTACGGCGGACTTCGTCGCTGAGCGGGATGTCTTGCCCCGGGAGCGCAGCTGCCGCGACCTGCACCTCGCAGGCGCGCTGCAGTGTCCACATCCAGCGAAAGGCGTTGAAGACATCGCCGCCGACGACCAGCATGCCGTGGTTGCGCAGGATCAGGATGCGCTTGTCGGCCAGGCTCGTCACCAGACGCGGCCCTTCGTCCTCGTGCACCGTGATGCCTTCGAACGAGTGGTAGGCGACGTCGCCGAACAACTCGGCGCCGTAGAAGTCGTCGTGGCCGAGGCCCGCCTGCTTGCAGGCCACGGCCATGCCGGCGGTGGTGTGGGTGTGCATGATGCAGTGCGCATCACTGCGTGCCGCGTGCACGGCGCTGTGGATCACGAACCCCGCCCGGTTGACAAGATGCTCCGTCGGTTCGAGCGCGACCCCGTCGAGCCCGACCTTGATCAGGTTGCGCGGCGTGACCTCGCGGTAGTTGAGGCCGAACGGGTTGATGAGATAGGCCGGCCGATCGCCCGGCACGCGAACCGTGATGTGGTTGAACACGAGTTCGGTCCAGCCCAGGTGATCGAAGACCCGATAGCACGCTGCGAGCTGCACCCGCAGGCGCCACTCCTCAGCCGCCATCGATGGCGGGCGGGAGTCCTCGAGTTCGCTCAGTACGTCAGGCAGCACGGTAATTCGCTAACAAGTTAGCAATGTACTTGCTAGCATGGGGCAGGGTCAAGAGATGGGAAAACGCTGAGCATGAAGATCGAGCACCAAGCCGGATTTGCGCATCGCAACCTTCCGTTGCTGCTGCTGCAGGCGCGCGAGCGGCTGATGGCGCGCTTCCGGCCGATATTGAACGAGCATGGGGTCACCGAGCAGCAGTGGCGGATCATTCGAGCGCTGCTCGACGCCGGCACCCTGGAGCCGCGCGAGATCGGCGAGATTTGCCGGATCTCCAGCCCGAGCCTCGCCGGCATGCTGGCTCGCATGGATGAACTGGGACTGGTCGCGCGCAAGCGCGCGGTTCAAGACCAGCGCCGCGTGCGGGTGAGCCTGACGGCCAGGAGCCGGGCGATCGCGGCGCGAATTGCACCGAAGGTCGAGGAAACCTATCGGCAGATGGAGCAGCAACTCGGCAGCGATCTGCTCAGCCACCTCTATCGCACCCTCGACGAGATTCTGGCGATCCTGGCAGCTGCTTCGCAGCCAGCGGCGGCTCCCGTCGGCTCCGTGTCGCAGCGGACAGACGTCTCTTCGACAACCGGGTCCACTAGGGCCTGATGGACGGGCCCCGCGCGCACCACGCCGGCGGCCTCCCGACACCCCCACGAACTAACCCGGAGTCGACCATGAAACTGTTCCGAATCACCTTTGCAGCCCTGCTGCTCGCTGCTACGACGGCGGCCAGCGCACAGGCGCCCAGCGACGCGCAAATCGCGTCGATCGTCGTCACCGCGAATCAGGTCGACATCGACGCGGGCAAGCTTGCAGTGTCCGACGCCCACGCCGACGCGGTCAAAGCCTTCGCCCGCCAGATGATCACCGACCACACCGGCGTCAACCAGCAAGCGGTGGCGCTGGTCACCAAGCTCAAGGTCGTGCCGGAGGACAACCCGACGAGCCAGAGCCTCAAGAAGGGCGGCGAAGACAACCTCAAGGCCCTGCGCATGCTCAAGGGCGCGGCCTTCGACAAGGCCTACATCGAGCATGAGGTCGCCTATCACGCGCAGGTCATCGACGCGATCGACAAGACTCTCATTCCGAGCGCCCACAACGCAGAGCTGAAGGCGCTGCTGGTGTCCGTCCGTCCGGCCTTCGTCGGCCATCTGGAGCACGCCAAGCAGATCCAGGCCACGCTTGCCAAGAAGTGACGTCACGTCCATGAACACCACGCGGCGGTCCGCCGGCTCATTCCCGCTGTGGCTGCTCCTGCTGGCCGTCGGCGTGGTCGGCCCTGCCGAAGCGGGCGGCCAAGGGTCGGCCACCGCAAAACCCGCGACCCATACCGTCGTCATCAAATCGACGAGCTATGCGCCGCAGGTGGTGACGGTGAAGCGTGGCGACACCGTCGTGTGGATCAACGAAGATCCCTTTCCGCACACGGTGACGGCCGCCGGGACCTTCGACTCGAAAAGCATTGCTGCCGGAGGGTCGTGGAAATTCAAGCCGCTGCGAGTCGGCGAATTCGCCTATACCTGCACCTTTCATCCAAACATGAAGGGGACGTTGAACGTGAAGTAGCGTCTTCACGTTCCCGAGATTGTCATGAGTGAAGCGAACAACGAGCTCGTCGGTCCGGATTTCGAAAAGGGCGTTCGCGCGTCCGACGCGCTCGAGGGCACTCCGCTGCTCGGCCACTCGCAGGGCGAGCAGGTGATCGTGGTCCGGCGTCGCGGCGAGTTGTTCGCGATCGGCGCCCTTTGCACGCACTACGGCGGCCCGCTCGCCGAAGGCCTGGTGGACGGCGACACGGTCCGCTGCCCCTGGCATCACGCCTGCTTCAGCCTGCGCACCGGCGAGGCGCTGCGTGCGCCCGCCCTCGATCCGGTGGCATGCTGGCACGTCGAGCAACGCAACGACCACATCTACGTCGGCGCCAAGATCGAGCCCGGGCCAACCCCACGGATTGCGAGCGGAGCGTTTTCGGCGCCCAAGTCGATCGTCATCGTCGGCGGAGGGGCCGCGGGCAACGCGGCGGCGGAGATGCTTCGGCGCGAGCACTTCGAAGGCACGGTCACGGTGCTGAGCGCCGACGACTCGCTGCCATGCGATCGCCCGAATCTCTCCAAGAACTTTCTCGCCGGCAGCGCAGCCGACGACTGGATTCCGCTTCGATCCGCCGAGTTCTACCAGCAACAGCGAATCGATCTCAGGCTGAACTCGCGCGTCGTCCTCGTCGACACGGTGAACCGCTGCGTACGACTCGACGACGGCAGCCACCACGACTTCGATGCGCTCCTGCTCGCCACGGGCGCCGATCCGGTGCGTCTCGACATTCCCGGTGGCGAACTGCGCCACGTGCACTGCCTGCGCACCTGGACCGACGCTCGCGCCCTGGTCGCGGCGGCCACCACGGCGCGCCGCGCGGTGGTGATCGGCGCCAGCTTCATCGGCCTGGAAGTCGCGGCGTCGCTGAGGGCCCGAAACCTCGAGGTGCACGTCGTCGGCCGCGAAACCGCTCTCATGGAGCGCGTCCTCGGCACCGAGGTCGGGACGTTCCTGCGCACGCTCCACGAGGACCACGGCGTCACGTTTCATCTCGGGACGACCGCGGTCGGCATCGACGAGCACGCGGTGACGCTGGCGAACGGCGAAACCCTTCGCGCTGACCTGGTCGTCGTCGGCATCGGCGTTCGCCCCGCGCTCGCTCTCGCGGAGCAGGCGGGCCTCGCCATCGACCGCGGCGTCAGCGTCGACAGGTACCTGGCGACCAGTGTCCCGGGCATCTACGCCGCCGGCGACATTGCGCGCTGGCCCGACCGGCTAGGCGGCGAGCCGATCCGCGTCGAGCACTGGGTGGTGGCGGAGCGTCAGGGACAGGTCGCAGCGCGCAACATGCTGGGGCGCCGCGAGGCGTTCGACATGGTGCCGTTCTTCTGGACCGAGCAGTACGACTTCAGCCTGGCCTATGTCGGCCATGCCGAACGCTTCGACGCGGTCCGGATCGATGGCAGCCTCGAGACGCGAGACTGCACGCTCTCGTACTGGCGCGACGGCAGGAAGCTCGCCGTCGCAGTCGTGCATCGGGACCTCGAAGGTCTGCGCAGCGAGGTCGAGTTCGAGCGCGCGCTCGCCGAGACGGCGTGACCGCATCCCTTTCAACCAGGAGCCGATCATGGAAGACCCGCTGTACCCCGAAGCCTCGAGGGAGTTGCACCGCCAGCGCCAGGAACTGACGCCTGCGACCTCGGCGGCTTTCAAGGCATTCGGTGAAAGCGTCTTTGCCGACGGCGCGCTGCCGGGAAAGATCAAGGAGTTGATCGCCGTCGCTGCCGCTCACGTCACGCAATGCCCGTATTGCATCCGTGGCCATACCGAGCGAGCACTGCGAAAGGGTGCGACCCCACAGGAAGTGATGGAAGCGATCTGGGTGGCCGCCGAAATGCGGGCCGGCGCGGCCTACGCGCACTCGAACCTAGCGCTCGACGCGATGAACCAGTTCGCGAGCAAGCACGGCCACACCGTCGCCTGACTCGTCTGGTGACAACGGCCTCGCACGTCATCGCGATCACCTTCGCCGCCCGTCGCCGCCGCCAATCGGTACTGGATCGCCCGAAAGTGAGGCGCCCCGGGGCGAGGATCGAGATAGCGAAAACGGCAGGCGCGCGGGCGCGGCTTGGATGCGACGGTCATCGGCTGACCACGGTTGCGCCGGTGTCGGCAAGCATCGACACCTCACGGCGCATCGAGCACCGGCCAGGCGTCCGCAAGCCGCGCCGGGGTGGGTTTACACGGGTTTGACAGTCTCCCAGCCGGTGCCGACATTACATGTGCCCGAAATACATGTTAATCGCGGAGGACCACCATGCTGACGCAAGATGCGGTCTGGATTTTCACGCTGGCAGGGATCGGGGTGGTCGCCCTGACGTTCATCTACGTCATCGCCCACACGGGCAAGCAGGCCGATTCGGAACAGATCACCCGCAAGGCTTACGCCATTCGACGATGGTGGTTCGGCGCGTTGATCCTGCTCGGCGTGACCGTCGCCTACGCCACCTTGAATCCGTTCCCGTTGAGCGACCAGCGGGCGCAATCGCAAACCGCGCAGATCGTCAATGCGGTCGGGCGCCAATGGTCATGGGAACTGAGCCAGAACCAGGTGAAGGCCGGCACGCCCGTCCAGTTCAACGTCACCAGCCTCGATGTCAACCACGGCTTCGCCGTCTATGGCCCCAATGACCGAATCCTGACGCAGACGCAGGCGATGCCCGGTTTCACGAACCGGCTGATCTACACGTTCGACCAGGCCGGCACATACCGGGTGATGTGTCTTGAATACTGCGGCCTCGCCCATCACGCGATGGTGGCCGAATTCGAGGTCATTGCCGCTGGGACGGGAGGTCGACCATGAGCGCGCATCAATCCGAGGATGTGCTGCATCCGGCCAACGAAGCCCTGAGCCGCCCCGAGCGCGCGGTCCTGAACCTCTATGTCATCTCGGCGCTGACGGTAATCGTGCTGATGATGTTGCTCGGCGTGACGATGCGTCTGGCCCAGAGCACCTGGCTCGACATTCCGACCGACCTTTTCTATCAGGTGATGACAGCGCACGGCGCCGCGATGGTCGGCACCATCGGCCTCGCGTCGAGCGCGGTGATGTGGTTCTTCCTGCGCAAGTACGTGAGCCTCAGCCTCGCGCTGTTCACCGCGAACTATGTCCTTTTCATGCTCGGCGCGGTCGCCATTCTCGCGGCCGTCTTCCTCGGCAGATACGCCGGCGCCTGGACGTTCCTCTATCCGCTGCCAGTGCATTCGATGAATGTGTGGAGCGTCAATGCGGCGGCGCTCTTCATGCTCGGCTATCTGCTGATCGGCGTCGGTTTCCTGCTGTTCTATCTGGATGCGATGCGCGCCATCATCCGGGTCTACGGCAACCTCGGTCGTGCGCTCGGCCTGCAGTGGCTTTTCGGCGGAGAGATCGACAAATCGCACCCGAAGACCGTGGTCGCGAGCACGATGGTGGCGATCACGAACTCCCTGGGCATCCTCGCCGGCGCCGTCGTGCTGGTGATGTGCCTGATCAACATCTATTTCCCGTCGATCGGCTTGAACGCGCTCGTCGTCAAGAACCTGATCTTCCTGTTCGGCCACATGTTCATCAATGCCAGCATCTACATGGGCGTGATCGCCGTCTACGAGCTGCTGCCTCGCTACAGCGGACGGCCCTATCCGATATCCCGTGCGTTCCTGTGGTCATGGGCGTCGAGCATGGTGATGGTGCTGATCGTCTATCCGCACCACCTGCTCATGGACTATGCGATGCCGTTCTGGATGCTCGTGATGGGCCAGATCATTTCCTATTGCGCCGGCCTGCCGGTGTTCACCGTGACAGCGTACGGCGCCCTGACCAATGTGTATCACTCCGGCATGCGCTGGAGCATGCCGGCCAAGCTCCTGATGCTGTCGATGTTCGGCTGGGCCGCCGGAATCGTGCCCGCCATCATCGACGGCACCATCGGGGTCAACCGACTGATGCACAACACGCAATGGGTGCCGGGGCACTTTCACTTCTATCTCCTGCTCGGCGTGCTGCCGATGGTGCTGGCGCTGATGTTCCACGTGATCGGCCAGCGCACGCCCGAGCGCACCAGCGACAAGCTGAGTTTCCCGCTGTACGTCTTCGGTGGCCTGATCTTCGTCTTCGCGTTCCTTGCCGCCGGCCATATCAGCACGCCGCGACGCTTCGCGGTGCACCTGCCCCAATGGCTCGCTTATGACCGGGTCGGAGCCGTGGGTGCGGCCTTGGTGATCGCGGCGATGCTCATGTTCAGCATTCACATCGTTGTCGGACTGTTGCGGTCGCCCGTCAATGTCGATCCTGCGCGCGCTGCTGGCTAGCCTGGCGTTGCTTGTGGCCGGCATCGCCGTGCTCGGCGCGGCCACCGACCGGTTCCAGGCCTTCACGACCGAAGCGGCGCGCCGCCTCGAAGTGCTCCGCCAGCCGATCGAGGTTCCGCAGGTCGCGCTGGAGACCCAGTCCGGCGCACACATCAATTTCGCCGCATTGCGCGGGAGCTGGCTACTGGTCGATTTCATCTACACCCGATGCCCGACCTACTGCCTGGCGCTGGGAGGCGAGTTCGCGCAATTGCAGGACCGCCTCGCCGCTCCGATCGCGCAAGGCAAGGTGCAGCTTCTCAGCATCAGTTTCGATCCGGACCACGACACGCCGGAGCGGCTGGCGGCATACCTGCAACGCTCGGGCAGCCGCGATCACGAGCAGGGCCAGGCCGGCCGACCCGGCTGGCTCGCAGGCCGACCGGTCGCGGGAAGCGGTGGCCTCGAACGCCTCGAGCGCGCCTTCGGCATCACCGTCGTGGCCGACAAGTCGGGGGGCTACACGCACAACGCCGCCATCCATCTCGTCGATCCGGGCGGACGACTGGTAGAGATATTCGACCTGGGCGACCCGGCGCTCGTCGGGCAAGCGGTTCTGCGCCGGCTCGAGTGATGAGCAGCCCGACGCGGCGGCGTCACGCCGGCATCGCGCTACTGGCGCTGCTCGTGCTGATCGCACCGCCCGTCAAGCACACTCTCGAAGCGAGCATGACCGCGCAGATGCTGCTGCAGATGCCGTTGCTCGTCGGCGTCGGCTGGCTGCTGGCGAAGGCGGTTCCGACGCGCGCCCGGGCGCTGGTCGCCGACTGGAACCATCACGGCGTCACGGGGCTGGTGCTCGCGAGCGTTGCCAGCGCCTACTGGATGCTGCCGCGAACGCTCGATGCATCGGTGACCGATCCGCTTCTGAATGGGTTCAAGTATCTGACCGTGCCGCTGCTGATCGGAATGCCGATCTCGCTGGGCTGGGCACACATGAATTTCATCGTCAGAGGCCTCTTCCTGGTCGAATTCATCGCCACGTTCTTTCGCCTTGGCTGGCTCTATCTGATCTGGCCCGAGCGCTTGTGCAACAACTACCTGCTCGACGATCAACAGTTGCTCGGACAGCTCATGCTGCTGATCGGCGCAGCACTGTTTCTCGCCATCGCCGGCAAGCTTCTCTGGGGACGCTTCGATTCCCTTCGCGAGTCGCCCGCGGTCTAGGGTGTTGCGTGTCGCGGCAGCTAGACTCGAAGCGCAGCCGATGGCTCTCGCGCGGCATCACCCATGCAACTGACCCGATTCACCGACTACTCCTTGCGCGTTCTGCTGTTCGTGGGCAGGCACGGCGATCGCGTCTGCACCATGGGCGAGATCGCTGCCGTGCACCGGATCTCTCTCGAGCACCTTCGCAAAGTGGTTCACAAGCTGTCCAGGCTGGGGTATCTTGATACCTTCCGCGGCCGCGGCGGCGGTCTGATGCTCGGCCGTGCGGCGGGCGCGATCCGGATCGGCGATGTCATTCTCGCGATGGAAGAGGATCTCAGCATCGTCGATTGCGTCGCTCTCGACTGCGTCCTCACTCCGGGGTGCTCCCTGAAGGGGGCGCTGGACCGCGCCAGTGCGGCCTTCATCGCCAGCCTCAACGAAGTGACCCTGGCCGATCTGCTCCACGAGCCGTCCATGCGGCGGCAATTCAGGAAGATCGACATCGCTGTCGAAAGCCGCTCCTAGGCAGCGACGACTTCGATCTCCGGCTCGATGGTGCGAAGGAGATTCTGGATGCCCTGGAGCGTCCCCGAGATCGAGCTCGGGCAGCTCCCGCACGCGCCCTGGTAGTGGACGACGAGGCGGTCGCCCTCCAGCCCGAGAACATGAAGGTCACCGCCGTCGCTCTGCAGATAGGGCCTGATCTGCTGGTCGAGCAGGAGGTTGATCTCGTCGAGACGATCCTGGTCGCGCTCGCTCAGGTGGTCGAACGACGCCTGCGCGGCAACCACCGCGGCGGCCGACTGTTCGCTGGCCGCCGGCGCGGCGCGCAGCGGAACGGCGATCTGCCGTGCGAGCTGCTGCCAGTCGGCGCCGCCGTCCTGGGTGACCGTGAGCCAGCGGTCGACATAGAAGACATTCGTCACGTGCTCGATCGCGAAGAGAGCGCGCGCCAGTTCGTCGCCTTCGGCTTGCGCGGCGTTCTCGAACGAGCGCGACACGCCCCACGTGAGCGGCTCGTGCAGGACGAACTTGCGCGCGTTCGGGTTCGGCGTCTCTTCGATGTCCGCGATCTTGGGCATGGCGTGTCCTGGCGCAGCGGCCTCAGGCCCAGCCGCCGTCGGACGCCGTGGGCATCGGGTCGGCATCGGCCTCGGTGGACGCCGTCGCGACGGCGTCGAACGCGGCTCGCAGCGTGTGCCAGGGCAGGATCGCGCACTTGACCCGCATCGGCAGCTCGCTGATGCCGGAGAAGACCGCGAGCCGGCCGATCAGTCGACCGTTTTCCGGGACGAGGCGCCCGGTGGCCATGGCGATGAACTCGTCGATCATCTTGTCGGCATCGTCGCGGCTCTTGCCCTTGACCGCCACCGTCATCATCGACGCCGAGGCCTTGCAGATGGCGCACGATTCGCCCTGGAACGCGATCGCCTCGACCGTGTCGCCGGCGAGATCGAGGGCCACGTGGATGTGGTCGCCGCAGAGCGGGTTCAGACCCTC